>JBAXAR010000229.1:0-1512 GCA_037142475.1 Actinomycetes bacterium | reverse complement strand
TGTGGCCCCAACCGAAGCGGATGAGCAAGCGATCAAGTGAGGTGGTGTTGAGATGACGCTCGGCCAGGGTGAGCAACTCTCGGCCTCGGGAGAGTCGCCGGGACTCGGTCGCGTGCCAGCCGAGGTGGGGGAGACCCCGCCGCAAAATGTCGGGAGCTTGAATGGAATGCGTGGGTGTGAGCCAAGGCGCCATGAGGACTCGGTACCAATCGACGAGGTAGGTGTCCTCACAAGCCCGATACCAGTCCTCGGGAGAAGACACTTCGAGGCAGACTAAATAGGACTGAACGATGGGATCGCTACCGTCCCACAGCTGTACAGCACGGTCACGCAGGGAGACCAAACCATCAGCGCCGAGAAGGCGATCTTGAAAGTCGTGATGAAAAGAGACCGTGTCGAGCATCCATGACTGACTGCTGGCTGCCACGTTTACTACTCCTCATCTCACAGGACGAGGTTCATTTTCCTCTTCCCCAGCGTCAATGCCGCGGATGCTCAGTCTCCCGAGCCAAGCAATTCCACAAGGGCGTCGAGGACCGGGGCGATCGGTGGCGTAGGCGCCGCTTCGATGGACTCCATTTCGATGAACACATCGGTGCGGTGTGCTCGACCTTGAAGTGTCATGAGTACCGAGCACGATGGGCCGCCCTCGAACCGGACGATCACCTCGAGGAGCCCAAGGTTCCGATCGACATGCCCGATCCCGCCGAGTTGGGCTGCGGCGTCAAGAAGACGTTGGTAGGCCTCGTCAGGTGGCACCTCGATGAAGATGGTGTCGCCATCGTGGGCCGAGTGGACCCTCGTTGTTCGTTCGGCGGACGTGACATCGGAAACGGCGCCCACCAGGGGAATGCACCCATCGGGTGCTGATGCGAGAGCACTAGTGATAACTGCGTACGCCTCGGTCACCAGAGACGCGTTCAACCCGGTCGAGTCATCTTTCCGAGCGGCATCAGCGACATCGGGATGGTGCTGTCGCATGAGATCGCGGTACCGAGTACGAACCACGGTCTGATCATCGCCGGACGCCACTCCAAGAAGGGCAATTGCATCGGCGAGGGTCACCACAGATTGAGCGCCAACGATTCGGAGAGGAATGCTTGAAGAAGGGTCGAGAATCGTGCTGGATCAATCACTCCGGTGAGCTCCCGGGCTGAATGCATGGAAAGTTGCGCGACGCCGATATCGACGGTGGGGATACCTAACCGTGCCGCGGTGACCGGGCCGATCGTGGATCCACACGGCATGTCATTGCGTGAGACGAATGTCTGCATCGGGATATCGAGATCTTGAGCGAGCGACAGCACACGGCTGGCACTGGGTGAATCTGTCGCATAGCGGGCGTCGGCATTCCACTTCACGACAGGCCCCTGGTCGAGGAACACCTGATGCGCAGGTTCATGCCGTTCGGGCCAGTTCGGGTGGGTGGCATGGGCCCCATCGGCGGAGATGCAACGAGAAGCCGCACATGCTGCAAACCATTCGTCCCTCGTGAGACCTGAGGAAATGCAG
>JBAXAR010000228.1:0-1639 GCA_037142475.1 Actinomycetes bacterium | reverse complement strand
TCAACATGACCGTCAGCTGCGACGACGACGGACAGCGCGAGACTCCGAAACGGCGAGATCCATCACCTCACCTTCCGACAAGACTTCTCCGGAACCGCCAATGTTGTCGAACTCTCTGCGGAAACGGGTGGTGTAGTACTGCCACGCAGCTTGGCGACTGGTGCCAAGAGCGGATGCAATCTGCTCCCACGATCTCCCCGATGCTCGCACACCCGCCGAAGAAGCGGTGCCGTTGGGAACACCATGATCGGGAAGAGGAGACCATCGCTGGCGGTGACACCATGACCAGGTCCGAGGTTGGAAGAAGTCAGTCTGATCATTCGGGTGCCTAGGATCCGATACAGCCGCGCATCCCCCAGGGAGGTTCCATGTCCGACCGTGCGATCCGAACGGAACAACTGACCAAGCGGTACGGCGACGTGGTTGCTCTCGACCACCTCGATCTCGAGGTGACCCCGGGGGAGGTGGTGGGCTTTCTCGGACCTAACGGGGCCGGCAAGACGACCGCCATCCGTTTGTTGCTCGGGCTCAGCCGACCGACCGAGGGGAGAGCCGAGATCTTCGGGCTCGACTGCCAGAAGCAACCGGCTCAGGTCCATCGTCGGCTCGCGTACGTGGCCGGGGAGGCCGACCTTTGGCCATCGCTGACCGGAGAGGAGACCCTGTCGCTGCTGGGACGCGTATCGGGGCGGGTGGACGAGCACTACCGCGATGACCTCCTGAACAGGTTCGATCTCGACCCAACGAAGAAGGTGCGCGTCTACTCCAGGGGAAACCGTCAGAAGGTCATCTTGATCGCAGCGCTCATGGTCCGACCCGACCTGCTGGTCCTCGACGAGCCAACTAGTGGACTCGATCCTCTGATGGAGCAGGCCTTTAGGGCATGCATCGGCGAGGCCCGTGATCGAGGTCAAACGGTCTTCCTCTCGTCGCACATCATGAGCGAGGTCGAAGCCCTCTGCGATCGGGTGGGCATCTTGCGTAATGGGGCGCTGGTCGAGATGGGCACACTGGCCGAGATGCGCCACCTCAGCGCGCTGACAGTGGAGGCCAGGTTCGACGGGGCTGTTCCCGATCTCTCGAACGTGCCCGGGGTCAGCGACGTCCTCATCGATGGCCAAAACCTCCAGTGTCAGGTCCGTGGTTCGGTCGAGCCGCTGGTGAGTGCCCTGGCTGCATCCAGAGTGACCGGCCTCCTCAGCCGGGAGCCGTCGCTCGAGGAGCTCTTCTTGGCCCAGTACGGAGAGGGAGAGCATGGCCGCTGACCCTGCGGTTCTTGTTCGCGAAAACGAACCAACCCTGACGCGTCGATCACCCATCACGGTGGTGGCCTCCCGGAGCGCACGCGCCGCCGGTCGCTCGGGAGCACTCTGGGGGTGCATCTTCGGTATCGCGATCGCCTCGTCGGCGGTCAGCTACACGCAGATCTACAAGACCCCGGCCAGCCGCGCAGCACTCGCTGCGGCCTATGGATCCAACAATGCCATGAGCGCCCTGTTCGGCCCGGCACCACAGCTCCAGACGGTGGCCGGCTTCACCGTGTTCAAGATCTCCATGACCCTCATGATCCTCGGTGCCGTGTGGGGGCTCCTGACCAGCACCCGGCTCCTTCGGGGTGAAGAGGATCGCGGGCGGTGGG
>JBAXAR010000227.1:0-1652 GCA_037142475.1 Actinomycetes bacterium | reverse complement strand
ATCATGAACCCACACTGACACCGAAGCTCGGTCGCTCGCGTCCGCAACCCGAACGGAGGGATGAACGGATTCATCAAGGACGGCGGCCCACGGGATCATTGACGACCCGGAGCGCCGCCGGATCAGGGGTATCGCGGCACGGAGCGTGTTGGTGGCTTTCCATCTGTTCGCTGCCAACATCCGCAAGGTCAATGAGTACCTTGCGATGAAGGCCGACGGGGTCAAGAAGTTGTCCAGGAGTCGATTCAGCCCGGCGAACAGGGCTCGATCCTGAGGCTCCAAGGTCGGCCGGATGACCTGGCGACGGCAGCCGACACCGCGTCCTTGCGCCCTCCTAAATTGCCTCCTGCCACTCATCGCCAGTGGCACGCCTCTTACCGAGTACTTGGCGATGGATCAACCGAGGTACTCGATCTGACACCGCGGGCCTGGTGCTTGTGCCAAACGACGGTCTGCGGTCACGAGGGTCGCCTCTGTCATCTCGGCCAAGGCCACATATGCCGCGTCGTACGGGGTGAGGTTTGCCCGCAGCTCCCAGATCCGAGCCACGAGTGGTTGGTGGCTGACTCGTTGGAGATCGAGGTCTGCGAGGTCTGCGACGGCAATGGCTGCTCGGCGTTCATCAAGCAGTCCAGCGAAAAGCGCCTTCCGGATAACAGCAACGACCTCAAGATCGAACAGCTCCGGCGCCGCGAGACGCTCACCCTGTAGGCGTTCGCGGGCGCGGTCGCCATCTGTGGCGTCGTCTGCCAGAGCGGGCGCCATGACCGACGCGTCAACGACGATCAACCGGAGTCCCGGTCTTTGCGAACCGCCTCACTCGAGAAGCGGAACGAAGTGTGCCCACCGCTTCGCTGGCCGGCACGGATCAGGAAGTCGTCGAGGCTAGGCCGACGCGCCTCCTCGATCAGACGTCCGAGCAAATACTCTTGGAGCGACTTTCCCTCGTTCGCCGCCCGTCGGCGTAGCTCTGCGTGGACGTCTTCCGGAACGGACTTGATCTGCACACTCGTCATACCTCTCAATGTAGCGCCATTATGGCGCCACAAGATGTGTTCTGGCGCTGATCTTGCCCCGTGGGTGCCGAGAATCCCATCCACCCAGGTCAGGCAACCACTCGGTATTCGCCGACCAGACCGAAGACGACACCCTGCGACGCAGATACCGCATTTCGGGATCACCGATGGGCGGCGGCCCCGATCATCCCGTCGGTGGCTTGGATCAATCAGCCCGTTCGAGAGGAGTTGCACACAACTCCGGAACCGACCGAGCCCTAACCGGCTTGAACGTACTGGCGGAGTGCCTCTCGGATGGCCTCGGACACGCTGACCCCTTGGGCGGATGCTCGAAGCAGCAGGTCGCGCTTGAGCTCAGGATCGAGTCGAACTGACTCCACGGTTGAAGGTGAGGAACCCAAGGCTGGTCGTCCACCCCGCCGGCGTCGTAGTTCGTCGACGTCGTACCCGCGCTCGGCCTCGTCGGCCATGGCCTCGATCATCTCGCCGGTGATCGGAGTTCCGTCTGCCTTGGTCCCATGTGTGGTCTTCATCAGGTTGGTCCTCCCGGTAGGAGTCGGCGGTACTGCTCGGTCATAGTCATGGCATGGATGATGGCGGGCCCTTGTGGTCGATCCAATACGATCAACTCGAGGA
>JBAXAR010000226.1:0-1703 GCA_037142475.1 Actinomycetes bacterium | reverse complement strand
ATCGTGCTCTCCATGTCGCTACTGATGCCAGAGCCGCGAGTGCGGAACATCGAGTCCATCTCGTCGAAGAACACGATGACCGGCCAGCCCTCCTCGCTCTTCTCACGCGCCCGTTGGAAGACGAGGCGGATTTGCCGTTCGGTCTCACCTACGTACTTGTTCAGCAACTCTGGACCCTTGATGTTGATGAAGTAACTCCTCCCCTTCTCGTCGCCGGTCTTCGCGGCGACCTTTCTGGCGAGAGAGTTGGCCACAGCCTTGGCAATGAGCGTCTTTCCGCATCCCGGCGGCCCGTACAGCAGAATGCCCTTCGGAGCAGGCAGCCGGTACTCCGCAAAGAGCTCTGCATGGAGATACGGCAATTCCACTGCGTCGGCAATCTGCTCGATCTGGTCGTCGAGACCGCCGATGTCCTCATAGGTGATATCGGGGACCTCCTCAAGAAGGAGGTCCTCTACCTCGGGGCGAGGCAACTTCTCCAGGAGGAGCCCGCTTCGAATGTCCAATCGAACCGAATCTCCACTTCGCAGATGCACCCCGCGAAGCACGTCTGCCAGCTCGCAGACCCGTTCTTCGTCGGCACGACCCACCACAAGCGCTCGAACGCCGTCGTCGAGCATCTCTTTGATCGTGACGACCTCGCCGAGGGTTTCGGGCGCACGCGCAGTGACGACATTGAAGCTTTCGTTGAGAACGACCTCGGCACCACGATCAAGTGTTTCGTGATCGACGTCGGGGTGGAGGTTGACTCGCATCTTGCGACCACTCGTGAGAATGTCCACGGTGCCGTCCTCGTTCTTGCCCACCACAACCCCGTAGGCAGACGGGGGCCGGGTGAGCTTGTCGACCTCCTCGCGCAGCGCAGCGATGTGCTCGCGAGCCTCACGCAGGGTGTACGAAAGTTTCTCGTTCTGGGCGACGGCTTGGGCCAGTTGTCCGTTGGCTTCGAGCAGGCGCTCCTCGAGTACGCGCATTCGCTTGGGAGCATCTGCAAGTTTGCGTCGCAGGACAAGAATCTCGTCTTCCAGGAGCCGGAGGGCGACAACATCGCCCTCCAGATTCTGTCCCTGAGCCTCGTTGTCCTCTACGGGGTGGTCTCCCACGCTGGCACCTCGTCCGTTCCGGAACCCGTCGAAATCCTAAGATGAACCTACACGCCTCCGGTGTATAGAGTGTCGGGGTCTAACCGTGGATTGCGACAGGAGTGAAGCCAACGATGAAGGTCTGGATTGACCAAGATCTCTGCACCGGTGACGGGCTGTGCGAGGAAATTGCACCCGATGTCTTCACCCTGCTTGACGACGGCTTGGCCTACGTCAAGGACGGGGGCAAGGTGTTCGCCACCGCTAAGGGAAACCCGCAGGGGGCTGAAGGGCTCGCCAACATCCCCGATAACCAGCTTGATGGTGTGATCGAGTCGGCCGAGGAATGCCCCGGAGAGTGCATTTTCATCGAGCCGTAAACCGAGGCTTCGAACCGGAACGTGAAGAAGGGGGGCGCCTTGCGGCGCCCCCCTTCTTCGTCTTCCACGCTCTTGGGACCGCCCTCTAGGTGGCCTCGTCTGCCTCTACCGCCCCCGCGCCGGAAGGCCGGGCCGGATCGTCGCCGAGAAAGCGGGCAACGGTCAGAAACGCTGTGTGGGCAACCATGCGATGGTCCGGGCGAACGGCCTGTCCCTCGATATGCCAGGTTCGATGGAGCAC
>JBAXAR010000225.1:0-1722 GCA_037142475.1 Actinomycetes bacterium | reverse complement strand
CATCCTCTGGACCACCGAGTTCGGCCGCATGCCCTGCGCCCAGGGCGGCAAGGGACGCGACCACAACCCCTTCGTCTTCACCAACTGGCTCGCCGGCGGCGGCATCAAGGGCGGCGTCTCCCATGGCCCGAGCGACGAATGGGGCTACAAGCCCGCCGAACGGTCACACTTCACCCAGGGCTACGACATCCATGCCACCGTCTTGCACCTCCTCGGCCTCGATCACGAGAAACTCACCTTCCGTCACAACGGCGCCAACCGCCGCCTCACGGACGTACACGGGCACGTGATCAAGGAAATCTTGGCATAAAGCACCCTAATGAAGCTGGCCCTAACTCAGATCATCGCCCTGCTGCTCGCGTCGCTGGGTGCGCTTCTGGCAGACACTAAGCCCTTGAGCACATGGGAGCCACTGGTTCGCAAGGAGACTTGGACCGAGAAGTGGCCGGATGCCGCCGGCAAGCTCGAGACCCGCCAGGTGACGGCCGAAATCTGGACTCAGGCCATGCAGGCCTCGCTCGACGCCCAAGACACGCTGCACATCCCGGCACGAGCGCAGCCCTATTATATCGACGCACCGCTCGTCTTGAAATCCGGCCATAAACTCAGCGCCGACTCGACCGCCGTGATCCGACTTAAGCCCGGCACCAACACCTGCATGGTGCGCAACGAACACGTGGTCACCCTGAACGCCAAGCCGGTGCCCTCCGATCAGCCGATGGATACTGATATCACCATTGAGGGAGGCATCTGGACCACCTTGGCGAACAGCGTCGCCAACCACGGCAACACCCTCGGTCTTTCCGCCAAGACCAACCCCGCTTTCGGCACCCACGGCGTCATCCTGCTGCAAAACGTCCGCCGCGTCTCGGTCAAGAACCTCACCATCCGTCAAAGTCGGCCTTTCGGCGTGCATCTGGCGAACGCCCATGCCTTCTCCGTCGAGAATATCACCCTGGAAGAACATCGCCGAGACGGCGTGCACGTGAACGGACCCGCCAGCGATGGCCTCATCCGAGGGGTTCGCGGCGATCCGCACGATGACAACGTCGCCCTCAACGCCTGGGAGTGGAAGAACTACGCGCCCAGCTACGGCCCCATCGAGCGAATCGTGATCGAAGACATCACCGGAGCCCCCGAGGGAGTATCTTCGACCCGGGCCATCCGGCTACTGCCCGGCGTCAAACGCTTCCCGGACGGGTCGACGCTCGATTGCCCCATCTCCGACGTCACGCTGCGTCGCATCAAGGACATCCGAGAATTCAAACTCTACGATCAGCCCAACCTCGAATTAGGTCGCGCCAACGACTTCAGCGCCGGCGTCGGAACCCTGAAGAACATCATTTTTGAAAAGCTCACCCTGCGGCAACCTGGCGTGATCCAAGTCCACGCCCATACCGACGGACTGATCATACGTGACGTCAGGCTGCTCTTCCCCGCTACCACGGGATACCATCTCGTCGAACTTGGCCCGCTCTCCCTGACCTACAAAGCCGGAAGGTCCAAAGATCCGGCGAAATGGGTCGAGATCTTCTCCCCTGACCTCGATTGCACCGTACGCAACGTGAACGTCACCGGCGTCCGCATCCAGGACTCCCCGACCGACCTGCCTTTCGAGCAAGTCGTCAAGGTCGTCGAACTGAAGCCTAACCCCGATTACCCCAAGACCACGCCCAAAGGCGGCAAGGGCAAGGGGATCCTCGTTCGCTAAGCCATGAAACC
>JBAXAR010000224.1:0-1756 GCA_037142475.1 Actinomycetes bacterium | reverse complement strand
GTATTCGGGTGGACCACCGGTGACGACGTCAGTTACCGCTCCAGCGGCGGGTCCGATCGCTCTGCCGTCTGCGTCCGGAATGAGCTTCGTCGAGGTGAAGGGCGACTCCACGGCTGCCCACTGCAATGCGTTTCAGCCGATGACGAGCGGATCTCCGACCACGGTGCGCTATCTGAAGTCAGGCTTCCCCTTCTGACCTGGGGGTTCCCCCTTCTGAATTGGGGGCTTTACCCCTTTGTAATGAGGGTGGACACACCGCTCGATGTGATGGATCGGCACGCTGAGTGACCGACTGACCACGTCGGATGACGACCACCCAGTTACACCGATCCCGCAACCAGAAGTAGTCGAATTGCGATCCCGGGCCATAGATAATCGACGACAGGAGATGTCTTCCACTACTCCGTGTCTGGCAGGGCGCAGATTGTTCTCTGACCGATGGCGGCGGTTCCTGGCGGTTCGTCTCACATCTGCTCGATGCCGGACCAGCGACAGAAAAGTTCTCGGACTTGGCTCAAGTTGGCACCTGATCGAGACGATGGCAATACCGGAAGTCAACTATGGCGACCGTTCATTAATGCAGTACATACGAAGAATCGACAAGAGGAGAAAGCACATGATGTCATCTGTAATCAGTCGCTTGAACGACAAGCGAGATGCGGCGGCTGAACTCGGCGAGGACGCCGGTTTCACCCTCATCGAGCTCATGGTCGTCATTCTGATCCTGGCCATCCTGCTCGCCATCGCCATCCCCACGTTCTTGGGTGTGACGGGTGGAGCAAATGACCGGGCGGCTCAGTCCAACCTGAACACCGCACTCACCGTTGCCAAGGCTGCGGCGACCCAGAACAACCAGACCTACACCGGCGTGTACGCCGGGCTGGCTGCCGCTGAGCCGTCCCTCAAGTGGAGCAACGACGCCCTGGTGACAACCCAGGGTCCTGTTTCGGTGCACGTGTCGCTCGACGGCAACGGCGTGGTCATCACGTCGTTCTCCAAGAATGGACCGACCTGCTGGTACGCCGTGGACAACCTGGCTCCCGTGACTGACGGAGCTCCCTACGGTGCTGCCAGTGCTACGACGTTCCCGAACACCGCAGGCGCCTTCTACTCCAAGGGGACCGTCAGCGGCGGTGGGTGCAACCCATCCGTTGCTCCGGCTGGTGCCAGCTGGTCCAGCAGCTTCGGCGGCTGAGCTAGCCCGCTGAACTGACGGAGACCGATCCGGGCTGTTGACGGA
This sequence comes from Actinomycetes bacterium, assembly GCA_037142475.1. Taxonomy (GTDB): domain Bacteria; phylum Actinomycetota; class Acidimicrobiia; order Acidimicrobiales; family RAAP-2; genus CAIUMH01. Next base: position 516 of record JBAXAR010000224.1, on the reverse strand, counting down.
CCGACTCCAGTAGTCATCGAGAAGCGCCCCCTCCTTCGGGAGGGGGCGCTTCTTCGTACTCGGGCGGATATGGAGTCAGGTGGGGGAGTGGCATGCCCATAATGGTCGGCCGCGTCCGACGCACCGGCATCGATGCCCAAGCGATTACGGCGCTCACTGCCCGCACCGCCCACGCCGCCTTGCTACATAGGGCCGACGGTGTGCTTTCGGCTCGGCAGCATCTCACGTCTCGTTTCGAGCAGTGCCAGCGCGTCGGACACCACCGCCCTGGTGTCGACCGGATCGATGACGGCATCGACGAAGCCGCGCTCGGCCGCCCTGTAGGGGGTGAGGAATGCCTCGGTGTATTCGTCTTGTAGCTGAGCCCGCACTTCGGGCGCCGATCGCCGATTCAGGATCTGGACCGCACCCTCGGCCCCCATGACGGCGATCTGGGCACACGGCCAGGCCACGCACAGATCATTCCCGAGGCCCTTCGAGTCCATGACGATGTAGGCGCCGCCGAAGGCCTTGCGG
>JBAXAR010000223.1:0-1769 GCA_037142475.1 Actinomycetes bacterium | reverse complement strand
GCCCACCGGCGAAGGGTGTTTTACCCGCGAGCAGTTCGTAAAGCATGATGCCTGCGGCGTAGACATCAACTGCCGGTGAGGCGACATCGCCATTGATGAGCTCGGGTGCCATGTACTGAGGCGTCCCGACGAGACTTGTCATCCTCGTGTGGGCAGAGCCTTCAGTGAGGCCCGAGATACCGAAGTCGGTCACCAACGCGACTGGGCGCTCGCCGGCATCGTCGATCAGAACGTTCTCCGGCTTGATGTCGCGATGGATCACGCCTGCGGCATGGGCGGTCGCGAGCCCGGCTGCGACATCAGCGAGTAACCGGATCGCCATCGACTGAGAGATGCTTTGCCGGTCACGAGCCATCAGATCCCGCAATGAACCCCCGGCGATCCGCTCCATGACAATGGCAAGCATCTCGCCCTCGGCGACAAAGTCGACCACCTTGACGATGCCATCACCAGCGAGCCTGACCATGAGCGCCCGTTCCTGCATGAAGCGGCTCAAGATCAGCGAGTCGCTCGAGAACTCTGATCGAAGGATTTTGACGGCGAGATCACGGCCCTCGCGATCCTCGCCCCGGTAGACGGCGCCCATAGCGCCGCTGCCAATCAATTCGAAGCGACGATAACGATGCCCGACGGGCTCGCCGCTCTCCGATGACTCCCCGCCTTCAGCCACCAGACCTCGCAATCGTCATCATTCCTCGCAACGTGCTCCGGTTGAGAGGTCCTTGTTGCTCAAACACCCAGTGCCCACCCGAAACCACAGCGTTGGAATCCATCGGCACGAAACCTAGCAACTCAAAGTCGCATCCGCGTTCTTTCGCTGGGCTGTGGCCTTCTTGGATGGCTGATCGAGGGTTCGTGGGCTCCATCGTCGGAGCAGCACAAGCAAGATGTCCAGTCGCTCACGTCGCCAAAATCCCGCTGGGGCTCGAGTGGAGCGAGCCACGTGAGGGCGTGGAGAGAACGGCGACTTTCATCGCGAGATCACCCAGGTTTCTTCGAGGCCCTGGCCTCCCCTCAAGAGATGTACTTCTCAACCGTCCGATCACGGCTGAGGAACTCCGCTAGGCGGCCGATAACGTCGACAAGGTCCAGTGGACCGATTGATGACATCTCTGCGTTTCCGGCTCTGAGCAGTCGTGCCGTTCGCTCGCTCTGTGCGACGACGGTCGCCGACAGCCCTGCTCCAACGAGGGCGCCGATGCCGAGCGGTGCATCGAGCAGGGCTCTGCTGAGTCCACCGTCCCAGTCGTGCTCTTGGACGAGGCGATAGAGGTCGAACACATCGGACGCCCTTCTGTGTGGGAGACGTCTTCGGGCTCCAGAGATTGCACTCACCTTCGTGGCGACAAGCGCAGGAGCCTGAGCCACCCTCGTGGCCACGGAGAGCCCACCGCACTCAAGAGTGAGGGAGGTTGCGCTTCGAAGGGCCCACCTGTGGCTCGTCACGAAGAGCTTCTCGGCGAGCTCGAGCCCCTGAAGGTCACCTTCGTCGATCTGGTCGGTGTCGATGACGTCGATGACGACGCTCTCAATCCAGACAGTAGACCCACCTGGGTCCCGCCGAGCGTCCAACTGCTCGACGATGACCTCGATCAAATACGGTGTTGTCGCCCCGCCACCTCATCGAGATCCTCGGTTGCTCGATGAGTCACGCGAAGTCGACACACCACGGCGAGGCCTCCAACGAGCGCATGCTCTCCGGGCGAGATGCTTTCGAGCGCATTGAGTGCAAGAACGAGCTTCCTTAGGCGACCCGATGGGCCATCGCC
>JBAXAR010000222.1:0-1772 GCA_037142475.1 Actinomycetes bacterium | reverse complement strand
CATCAACACCCCCAAGTTCAACCTCTATCAGTCACTGCACACGACGGTGATCGGCCCTGGGGGCAAACCAGTCGAAGTGCAGGTTCGCACCCAAGAAATGCACCGGCGAGCGGAGTTCGGTATCGCTGCTCACTGGAGCTACAAAGAAGCAGAAGATTCTGGTTCCGAAATCGCATGGATGCGACGAATCGCTGATGTCGATAGCGAGATCAGCGATCCGGTGAAGTTTCTTGAGGCCCTCAAACTCGATCTTGAGCAAGACGAGGTGTACGTCTTTACCCCCAAAGGTCGTGTTATCGCACTACCGGCAAGAGCGACACCCGTCGACTTCGCCTATGCCATCCACACCGAGGTCGGTCATCGCTGCATCGGGGGCAAAGTCAACGGTCGGCTCGTACCCCTCGATACCCGCCTGGCATCGGCTGACACTGTCGAGATCTTCACGGCCAAGGGTGCCTCTGCGGGACCGTCACGAGACTGGCTGGGTTTTGTTGCCTCCTCCCGGGCTCGGAACAAGATTCGACAGTGGTTCAGTCGGGAGCGGCGTGACGACGCGATCGAATCGGGTCGAGAAGACTTGACCCGAGAACTCAGGCGAGAATCGATGCCTATCCAAGATTCGCTGAATTCTGCGGCGTTAGCGCAGGTTGCGAGCTCGATGAATCTTATGGACCTCGAATCACTGTTCGCCTCGGTCGGCGAGGGTCAGATTTCTGCTCAGTCCATCGTCCAGCGACTTGCCCGAGAACTGAGAGGCGGGATTGACGAACAGCTTCCGACCACGGCTGCTCGGAATTCGCGGACCCCCCGCTCACCCGGCAGCCAAACAGCGGGCGTGTACGTCGAGGGCCTTGATGACGTCCTCATCCATCTGGCTCGCTGCTGTACCCCTGTGCCAGGGGATCAGATCATCGGGTTCGTGACCCAATCCCGGGGGGTGTCGGTACACCGTACCGACTGCTCAAATGCGATCTCGCTCTCCGTGAGATCGAAGGATCGTCTGATCGAAGTTGAATGGGATGCGTCCGGGGAAGGCTTCTTCAGAGCGACCCTCGAAGTCCTCGCGTTTGATCGTGCTCGACTGCTGGCGGACGTGACCCAGGTGGTCTCAGAGCACCACCTCAACATCGTGGCCGCTCGGACTGCGACCACGGCAGACCGCGTGAGTCGGATGATCTTCGACATCGAATTGGCCGACCCGGAGCATCTCGCTGGGCTGCTCACATCGCTCAAGCAGCTCGACGGGGTGTTCGACGCCTATCGACAGCTTCCAGGTGCGCGAGGCTGACGAGGTGAGCGACGACACTTCAGCCCCTCGAGCGCCATCGGGAACCCATGACGTCATGCCTCCTCAGAGCCATCGTTGGGAGGTCCTCCTCGCCACGTTCGCATCGCTCGCTGGACGGTTTGGTTTCTCGATGGTTCATACGCCGCTCTTCGAAGACGTGCGTGTCTTCCATCGAGGTATTGGTGAGGCCAGCGAGGTTGTTGGCAAGGAGATGTACGAGTTCACGGATCGAGGTGGGCGCCAACTCGCCCTCCGACCAGAAGGTACGGCCTCGATCGTCCGAGCCTTTGTCCAGCACCGGCCAGCCACACCGTGGCGAGCCTGGTACGCCACGCCCTCCTTCCGTTACGAACGGCCGCAAGCGGGTCGATTTCGCCAGCATCACCAGGTCGGCGTGGAAGCTCTTGGATCGCCTGATCCCGATGTCGATGTTGAGGTCATCGTGTTGGCGCAACGGTTCTTCGAGGCGCTCGGTCTCACCAAT
>JBAXAR010000221.1:0-1785 GCA_037142475.1 Actinomycetes bacterium | reverse complement strand
ATGCCGCAAGGGCCTCGAGTGCGGGAGCGCTTCTCGCCACCAGGACCACCCGGTGACCCATCGAGTCGAGGATCGTGGCCATCTCGAGGCCGATACCGCTTGACGCCCCGGTGACGAGTGCTGTTCCCATGGAGTCATCCCTTCAATTGGCACGTGACTTCTCACCTGCGCATTGCCAGTTTGACCCGTCACGAAGCATCGTCGCCGGATCCCGGCAGCACGATCGCTCGCCCCTGCTCCTCCCTCACGAGGAGCAGGGGGACATTTATCGAGGTCTTAGGGAACCCTCGTCGTGCGCTTAGACCGCTGGCCTTGACTGACATCAGCCCACCGATACTGCGACGTTCGACGGAGGACCAATGAGTGACATCGAAAACAACCACGACCTAGCGCCACGCGACCAGCATCCCGACTGGGTCCTCGTCGCCTCGGCGCAACCAACGTCGGCTCCCGAACGCTCGATGGGTGACACCGACGAGATCCCGACGGCCGGTGGTTTCACGCCGCCGCCCTTCGAAGCACGATCGGTTCGAACCACCAAGGCCAGCCGGAAGGGCATCGTCAGCGCGTTGGTGGCAGTCGCCGCTGCTGCGTTCCTGGGTGCGGGTGTGGGCCACGTGACATGGCCGTCGAGCCCAACTGGATCCAACCGTGCCGCCCTCGCCGCACCTTCGAGCCCCGTCCAGCCCCCTGGTGGCTCAGACCCCCGAGCCTTTGGCGGCAGTGGACCAGGCTCCTCGCGCAGTGCCGAGGGCACGTCGAGCTCGGCCCAGGTGGCCAAAGTGGCGGCCCAGGTGAGCCCCTCGCTCGTCGACATCAACACCAAGCTCGGCTACCAAAGCGCTCAGGCAGCAGGCACCGGCATCGTGCTGAGTTCTGACGGAATCGTCCTGACCAACAACCACGTCATCCGAGGAGCGACGGAGATCACTGCCACCGATGTCGGCAACCACAAGACCTACAACGCCACGGTGGTTGGCTACGACCGTTCGCACGACATCGCCGTGATCAAGCTGGTGGGTGCCTCTGGTCTCACCACCGCTCCAATCGGGAGCTCCCGAGGAGTCTCCATAGGCCAAGCGGTTCTCGGGATCGGCAATGCCGGTGGTCTCGGTGGAACGCCAAGCTTCGCCTCGGGGACTGTCACGGCCCTGCACCAGTCGATCACTGCATCGGACAGCTCAGGGAGCGACTCCGAGGAACTCGTCGACCTGATCGAGACCAATGCTCCGATCCAGCCTGGAGACTCCGGTGGTCCACTCGTCAGCCTTGATGGCCGGGTGATCGGCGTCGACACTGCTGCCTCCGACGGCTACAACTTCTCAACCGGAGCAGCCCAGGGGTTCGCCGTCCCGATCGATACCGCCGTAGCCATCGCCAAACAAATCAACGGAGGACATGGCTCCAGCACGATCCATATCGGCCAAACACCCTTCTTGGGCCTTGAGATCCAGCCAGACTCAAGTACCTCAGCATTCGGTGACCCCTTTGGTGGCCAAGCCTCAGGGGCCGACCCCGCCGCGGTGAGTTTTGATGCGGTGAGTGCGGCCATTGCGCGCGGCTCGGATGTGGTCTTGATCGACACGGCGGGGCGGCTGCCCACCCAGCTGCACTTGATGCAAGAGCTTGAAAAAATCAAACGCGTGATCCACAAAGCCCTGCCCGAAGCACCCCATGAGGTGATTTTGGTGATCGATGGCAACACGGGACAAAACGCCTTGCACCAAGTCAAGGCCTTTGACCAAGCCCTGGGGCTGACGGGCTTGATCGTCACCAAACTCGATG
>JBAXAR010000220.1:0-1811 GCA_037142475.1 Actinomycetes bacterium | reverse complement strand
GACCTTCCTCAATCATGCGCACAAAGCTAGGTGCCCCTGCTACCGCCTCCGCTAGTTGGGTGAAGAACCTCTCGAGCTCCCAGACCACGACCTCTCGAAGAAGGTCTTCGCGCCCTCCTGGGAAGACTCTGTAGATCGTTGCCCTCGAAAGACCGGATTCACGCGCCACGTCCTCGAGGGTTGTGCGATCTAAACCATGGCGTGCGACACAGGAGTATGTGGCCTCAAGTATTCGCTCGCGAGTGGTTACCTCGTTGGGCATCGAAACCACTGAGGCTAAAGGCCGAGAAGGGAATCAAGGCCGAGAGTAAGCCCCGGGAGATTTGCGACTTCGCGCACTGCTAGGACAACTCCTGGCATAAACGAACTGCGCTCGTAAGAGTCATGGCGAATAGATAGAGACTGCCCAGTAGTGCCGAGCAGAACCTCTTGATGAGCGACGAGGCCGCGGAGTCTTACAGAGTGAACACGTATTGCATCGGCGACAAGGCCTCCGCGAGCACCCTCAGCGATCACGGTCTGCGTAGGGTCTGGAGCCCACTCCCCCGAGGCCAAAGCCATGCGCTGCGCTGTAACCACTGCGGTTCCAGACGGGGCGTCGGCCTTTGCATCATGGTGAAGTTCAATAATCTCAGCAGTCTCAAACCACGGGGCTGCAAGCTCGGCGAAGCGCATCATCAACACCGCACCAATTGCAAAGTTTGCCGCTATTAACGCATTGGCCGACGAGGCATCAAAGGCTCCTCTAAAACTTGCTAAATCTTCGTCGCTAAATCCGGTGGTACCAACAACGCAGTGGACACCGTTCTCTGCACACCACAGAAGGTTCGAGCGAGCCGCGGAGAGAACCGTGAAGTCGACAACTACATCCGCACGGGCATCAAGTAGCGCCTGCGGAGATCCTGCAATCACGAGATCTGCGCCAGGCAAGAACTCTCCAATTGATCTTCCGGCGGCTGCAGGGTCTATCGCTGCGACGAGCTCCAACCCATCGGCCTCGATTACGGCATTACAGACCGCCTGGCCCATACGCCCTGCGGCACCAAATACTCCAACACCTTCACCTGCATCCCGGCGAGTGTGCCTTTCCATCCGCCGCGGACGACCCCGATGCCCAGCCTCCACGGGCCGCAGACGGCCGTTGTCGTGGGGACCTCGGGCGAGGAGATCGACACCGACGAATATGGTCGGGTGAAGGTGCAGTTTCCGTGGGATCGAGTCGGGGAGAAGAACGAGAAGAGTTCCTGCTGGGTGCGCGTGGCACAGCCGATCGCCGGCAACGGCTGGGGGGGGCAGTTCATCCCCCGGATCGGTCAGGAAGTGGTGGTCTCGTTCCTGGAAGGGGATCCCGACCAGCCGCTGGTCACTGGCGTCGTCTACAACGGCACCAACAAGCCGCCGTTCGCGCTCCCCGACAACAAGACGCAAAGCGGTCTGCGGACGCGGAGCGCCAAACAGGGGGCGGAGACGACGTGCCACGAGCTCCGTTTTGAGGACAAGAAGGATGTCGAGGAGATCTATTTCCACTCCGAACGCGACTTCAAACGGGTGGTCGAGAACAACGATAGCCTCGAGGTGGGTTTCACAAAGAAAGAGGACGGTAACCGCGAGGTGAAGGTCTTCAACGACTCAAGCGAGACGATTGGCTGCAGCGATGCCAAGGCGGGGAGCCGGACGCTGACGGTGTGGAAGAACGACACCACGACGGTCACAACGGGCGACCAGTTGGTGACCGTTGAGAAGGGCAACCAGACCATCGCCGTCGACACCGGCAACCAGGGCGTGGTGTTCGATCCGAACGCCGCACTGCC
>JBAXAR010000219.1:0-1896 GCA_037142475.1 Actinomycetes bacterium | reverse complement strand
CCGCCTGGAGTCGCTGTCACCGAGTAGGAGTCGATGGGGAGGCCCCCAGTTGACGCTGGTGCCTTCCACGACACCGTGACTTGCCGGTCGTCATGGATACCAACGACCTTGAGCGGCGCAGACGGAAGGGTCAACGGGGTGACGGCGGTGCTCGCTGCCGAGAGAGCGCTGGCCCCCTTTTTATTCTTGGCCGTCACGGTGAAGGTGTAGGCAGTCCCATTTGTGAGGCCGGTCACCGTGCACGTCAGCGGACCAGTCGACGAGCATTTCTTTCCTCCCGGCGACGAGAGAACTGCATACTTCGTGATCGGGCTGCCGCCATTGTTTCCAGGAGCAGCCCACGAGACAGCGGCAATCGTTGATGCCGCGGTTGCTACGACCGAGGTTGGCGGTCCAGGGATGGTGACTGCAGCCACGGCACCTGAGGGCGCAGCGATAATTGCAGTGGACGAGATTGCGGCACAGAGAGAGACCAGCGTCCGCATTCCGACACCGAAGTGGCGTCGCCTCTGCACAGCTGCCTTCGCTGCTCCGCTCGTCATCACCCTCACCGCGTGTCGCTCTCCCTTGGGGCAAGTAAGCAGCCCGCTGATACTTGCCACTGCTTTATCCTTCACGGTCACGATAGTCGTGCCTGCTCATGGTTCAGAGTCGGCCTCGAGACAATTTTCAGCCCTTGCGACGGGTGGCGCACCCAACGAGAACAGCCCAGAACAAACTGACGCAGGCGGTGTCATCGAGAAAGCCTGTCGAGCAGGACAGAGGCCCGAGCAGCCGACTTGGCATGCGGTGTCGGGTCTGAAAACCATGAAGCAGACCGGCGGGAGTCAAACCGGTCATTGCGCTCGCTTCCGCAGCCGTCGCTCATGACTACCCAGCATCTCCTCAGGTATTGTCCCTCAAGGCGACAGATCATCTGCGCCCATTCGGATTCGAGTTAGCCAAGGAGCCCACCATGACCGCAGATCTGATCCTCGACTCGCTGCAGCGTCGGATGAGAGCGATGCATTCGCTCTACTACCAGGCCACCGAGTCAATGACCCTTGAGCATGTCAATCACTTCGAGCGAGAGGGCGTCCTTCCCATCGCCTTCTCTCTGTTTCACTACGTCAACATGCAAGACGGCAGTTTCATGCTCCTTACCGGCGAAGCCCCAATCTGGAACGAAGAGTGGCAGAGCAAGGTTCAAATGACCGTCAACGATCACGGAAAGCACAAGACCGTCGACGAGATGGAGTTCCAGCGCATCGGCAACTACCTGGCGTTCTGCGAGTACATGAAGGCCGTCTATGACCGGACAGAGGCTCACCTTGACGTACTCGATCCCGCAGAACTCACTCGGGTCGTCATTACGCGACCGTTCCCTGAGCAGGTCGCCAGCACCTACTCAGCACGCGTGGCGGGAGAGGTGGGAATCACCGTCCTCGACGGGTTCGAGTGCTGGATCTACCAGCACGGACTCCGCCATATGGGCGAGATTGAACTCGCCCGTGGCCTTGTCGGCCTCGGCGGGATGACCTCCTAGGCCTGAGGCTTCTGACGTCGAGAAACCTCTAGCGTCCCGTTCGGCCGTGCCGCGGCTTGGCGCCTCGGCGGTTCTGCGCCTTGTCGATCTTGTGCTGTAAGGCTTCCCGGTCGCGTTCGACCGCGGCCAGCTCCTCGACGAACAGCAGATACGCGTCACGCCGATCGGCCGAGATAGTCCCGGCCTCGATCGCCACATCGATGGCACAGCCCGCAATCCCGCGATGTGTGCAGTCTGAGAACCGGCATCGCATGGCGAGCTCGTCGAGCTCAGGGAATGTCAATGCGACCCCGTCCCCATCGCTCCACATCGAAACCTCCCGGATGCCGGGGGTGTCTATCACCGCCCCGCCTCCAGGGATACCCAACAGC
>JBAXAR010000218.1:0-1897 GCA_037142475.1 Actinomycetes bacterium | reverse complement strand
GTTCAGAGGACACTGGATCCGTCCCTGACCTTGTGGTCCTCGAGGGGGTCGGAGAGTTCGTGAACGGCGAGGCCGACTTCGCGCTCGTCGAACTCTTGAAAGCGTGTCGGACCGCGGGAGTTTTTGTGCTCGCTGAGGCAGAGTCCAGCGATATTGCTGGCTCGTGGCCACTGCTCCAAGAAGTGCGCTCTTCGAGGCAAGGAATTGTGCTTCAGCCGGATCAGATGGATGGCGACATGCTCTTTAAAATGACGTTCCCACGACTCAATCGACGGGATTTTCCACCCGGCAGAGGCATGCACGTTGCGAATGGAAAAGCTACAAAAATACAGGTCGCTTTTGTCGATGGGGTCAGCTCCGTAGATGGGGAGTCCTGCCCATTCCGCCGAGGTGAACACCTCGTTAGATTCTCAATGGAGAGATCAACTGGCCAAGTAGGTCAGGTGAATATAGATAGAGAAAGAGGAAAAAATTATGGCAATGGAAGGTATGGATGTAGGTGTTGCCCAAACCAAGGTAAGCCAGCTTCACGCCACGCAAAGTGACTTTGATGCTGTGCTCGCCAAGATCGAGACGATCGCCTCCGAGCAAGGCTGGTGGATCGGTACTGACTTCAACAACTTCGTGAGCCAGTGGCACGGTGCCAAGAGCGCGCTTCACGGCCAGTTCCAGGGATTCCTGACCGAGCTGACCACGGCGCTCAACAACGAGATCCGGCAGCAGACCGAGGCCTCAAACAGCTGAGTCAGCAGGATCGCTGGAGTTGCGCTGCCGCTCGTCGTGGCGATGGGTGGCAGCGCAACCTTCGGCATGTCGGATGCGAGAGAAGAGGAACGATGGCTGTCGATGGAATGGATGTGCACGGCGCACAAGTCGCGCTTGGAAGGATCTCGGGGCAGGCGGGAGCGCTGTCGAATGCAGTGAGATCGCTCTCTGGGGCGATCCACGCTCTGGAGTGGACGGGCCCTGATCGCGATCATTTCGTGGCTGAATTCGACTCGAGGTCGCCAAACCTCCTGAGGGCAGCGCAGGCGCAGGTCGCCAACACCGCCAACCAACTAGAGAACGAGATTCGCCGCCAGCAGGCGGCGTCTGATCACTAATGCCGAGTTCGGCACGATCAATCAACCAGAAGGACTGAGGATGAGCAGACCACAGGGAGCGAACCCCGAACAGCTCGAGCAGGTCGCAGGGATGCTGGAAGGGCGCGCCAGCACCATCGATGGGATCAGTCGATCAGTGCGGGCCAACCTGTACGGATTCGGCTGGCACGGACGTCATGCTGATCAGATTCGGAGCCATTGGGATCAAAGCGGCCCTGCCGCACTCGGTGGACTTGCGGCATTCCTACGCGAAAGGGCCCAGCAGCTCCGCCATGAGGCGACCCAGCAGCGCGGGGCGAGCCGAGGCGATTCGATCACGGCGCTTCATGCGCCGCTCAAGGCCGGTCTGTCGCTTCAAGCCGGTGCGGTGGGCCGAGCGGCGGGAGGTGGCGCAGTTGCTTCGGTAGACATGCGAGGACTCCGGCAGGAGATCGCTCAAATCCGAGATGAGTCTGCCGACCGACAGGCGGCGTGGTGGTCGTCACTTGACCAGGCTCAGCGCGATCAGCTCCTAGCGAAGCATCCTGAATATCTCCTCGGGCTTCCGGGCCTGCCCAAGGATGTCCAGGAAGAGGCACTTCGTCGCTACAACGAGGAGCTGAGGAAGCACGTCGTGACGTGGTCGAAGTCCCGGATCGACGAGGGTAAAATTAAGGTGGCTTGGTTCAGCATCGGCGGGGACGTCTCTGTGAAGGAGATGCGGATGGCTGATGGCAGCTACCTGGTCTCGGTCGAGGTTGGTGGCAAGGCGGGGGCCGAGGCGAATGTGGGTGGAGCTTCGGCGGGGGCAGAGG
>JBAXAR010000217.1:0-1958 GCA_037142475.1 Actinomycetes bacterium | reverse complement strand
CCGTATTCCTGCGATGCGAATGAGGTTGCGCACGGCATGGTCTGCTACTTGAGCGCTGTCGGCACAGGCTTGGATGAAAACGTCGCCGCCGGTGCGCTGAGGGTCGAGTTGGTCCTTGCTGAACACAGGAAGGTCGGAGAGAGGTAACGGCCGCTTCGATGTGAAGCCAAAGCGAGAGTCGAACATCGAGGGTCCGAGGCCGAAAGTGAGCGTCAGTCTCGCTGCGTTCTCGTCGACGACCTCACCGGAATCGGCGGGTGCTTGTGAATCTGGTGTCGAGAGTGCTCCCACCGGTTGGCCCTTCGACATCTGGTTCGCGGCGAGAGTCCACTGCTTAAGGAGGGTGCGCAACTCGAAAGCGTTTCCTACCTGCAGATCAATGACCGCCAGCGTGAGGTGTTGCTGGGCCGGAGTGGTGACTCCCGCCTGGTTGGGGCCGAAGAAAGGCAGGCTCGTGGTGCCGCTCGCAGCCTGCGCTGCTGGAGCGATGCCGGTGCCCAGGCCCGCGGCCACTCCGCCAACGACGAGCGCGCCAACGCCACCGGCTCGAAGTAGCGATCTACGCGACAGTCCCGTCGACTGGGCGATGTCGGTTTCTGAGCTGGTCATGCGCGCTCCTCTGGGCCGTAGGTGTGGTGCTTCCTTCGGCGATTGAAGTGCACTGCATGAGCCCCGTCACCCCCAAACGGCCCAATTCCAGTGAACCTCAAGTCAGACGCAAGCCAACGTCGAGTGAGCCTGCAGCCAATCTCCAGTTTCGGCCGTTTCTGGGAAGTTGAGGGGGGCACCGTTGTTGGAAAGAGCACTGCTGGAAATAGCACTGCGGCTCCCATCCCGTCAAGGATGAGAGCCGCAGTGAGCGTGCGATGAATTACGGAGTGTTCGACTTAACGCTCCACACTTCGGCACCTGGAGTCAAAGGAGCGAGTAGGTCGCCCCCAGCAGGTTGGAAGTCGGGAGCGATGATCGCCGACGCCGTACCGAAGTACAGATTTCCGTCGGTGCCCTTCTCGATAGTGCGGATTCCGTAGTTCCACAAACCGAAACTCACCGGAAGCGCCTTCTGCTGCCAGTTGACGGCATCATCGGAGTAGAACAACTCAGCCGAACCGCGGGGAAGAAGCCCGAGGATGTCTTCGCTGAACGTACCGAGATAGATGCGTCCGAGGTACTCGTTCATCGACCACGGGTAGGCGTTGGCCGAGTTGCCAAAACCATCAGTGGTCAGTGTCGAGAAGTTCGACCCATCACCCGTTCCGTTCCAGAGGAACAACTGGAATCCGGCCTGGCTGTTGGCGTCGTCTGCAGCAACGTCCGCGAGACCGACGAACAGTCCCTTGGAGCTGGTGAACAGTTCCAACACGCCCAGCGTTCCCACTGCACTCGGCAGGTTCGGAATCAGGGTGGGGTCGGCGGTGGGCACGATGCATTGTGCGGTGGGTGCACACGGAGGGGTGACGCCCGGGTACTGGTAGAGGTAGTCCTGATCGACGTTACCGCCGAGACCGATGATCAGCTTGCCGTTGAGAACGGCGAGCGTCGTGACACCGGTCTTGCTGAACTTCTTCACCAGTGCCCAGGTGTCGTTCGTTGAGTCGTACGACCACAACTCACCACCGGCAACATTGAAGGTACCGACGTAGAGCTTGCCGTTGAAGCTGGCCATCGAGCGAATCGACACGTTGGTGTTACCCGAGTTCGCTGCCTGCGTGCGAGTTGTGGCACAGGGGCCAGACACGGCGCAGGAAGCGATCGGAGCGAACGACTTGCCGTCGGTTGACTTCATGACCTGCACGCCGGGGAAGTCCCAACGAGCGTCACCGGCGAGCTGACCGTTCCATGAGCCGAGATTGATGCCCATCACGAACGAACCGAGGTCAGAGCCTGCGTACAGTGCACTGTCGTGCGTCTGCATGATGCGGAAGCCCTGCGAGTTGGTGCTGTCGACCTTCTTGCTC
>JBAXAR010000216.1:0-1980 GCA_037142475.1 Actinomycetes bacterium | reverse complement strand
GTCAGGAAGCTTGTAGAGACCGGCCAGCACGATCACGGGGGTCGCCAGCAAGAAACTGAACTCCGCGGCGTCCTCATGGTCGAGGCCTGCAGTGATTCCGGCGACCATGCTCGCTCCCGACCGGCTGATGCCGGCGAAGAGCGCCAAGATCTGGGAGGTGCCGATGGCGGTGCCGCGCTGGAAGCTCAGCGTGTCGAGACGCCGGAAGCCACCTCCTTCATCATCGCTGGCGGCCACGCCAATCGAATGCCGACCCTTCTTGGGGCGGAGTCGTCCGGCGTTAGCAAGGCTCCGCCGCCGCAGCAGTTCACCTCCAAGCAGGAGGACACCGTTGACGGTCAGGAAGATGGCGGCGGAGAGTGGCTTGGCGAACTGCACCCGAAGCTTGTGCTCCAAGGCCAGGCCGACGATGCCGACGGGGATGGTGCCGAGAACGATGAGCCAAGCCAACCGCTGTGCCGGCTCCTTGATTTCACGTCGCACCACTGACGTGGTGAAGCCGCCGACGACCTTGACCCATGTGGAGCGAAAGTAGAGCAGGAGTGCCACGGCGGTGCCGACGTGGAGTCCGACGAGGAACGCCAGGTAGAACGACTCGCTCTTATTCTGAGCGCCGACCAGGTTGTGCCATCCGAGCAGGGCTGGCACGAGGACGCCGTGGCCAAGGCTGGAGATCGGGAAGAGCTCGGTGACTCCTTGGAGGATGCCAATAACGATGGCCTGGAGGTAGGACATGGATTCCCTTCGTGGTGACGCCTGCTCGGCCACGCTAGGCCATCGATCGCCGGGAGGGCATCGACCCCAACGGCCCTAACTGAGATCAGACTCAGGTGGTGACGATCACCCTGTGGCTCCTGCGGCACTTCGAGGCAGCTGCGGAATCCCCGACGGGCCGCGACCGTGACCGCCCTCTCACCGATGTCGGTCAGGCGGCAGCACGATCCCTTAGCGGCGCCATTGCAGAGCGGAATCGATTTGGGCCAGCCCCGGAGATCATCGCGTGCTCTCCCGCACAGCGGACTCGCTCTACGGCTGAGTTGGTCTTCGGTTCGGAGGTCACATTCCACGACGCCCGTCTCTACGAAGCCACCGCTGACGATCTTGTGAGCATCATCCATGAGTTGCCCGATGTGAGCGTGTTGGGGGTTGTCGGACACAATCCGGCGATCGCAGAACTGGTCCTTGGCTTGGCTGATCCGCCCTCTCTTGATCGTCTCGAAGCAGCCTCGTTCGCGTGCCCACCCGGGACCCTCTGCCTGTTGTCGTTTGACGTTGCTCGGCCGAGCGAGGTCGCCTGGGGGGAGGGGTGCCTCGAGCTCATCGAGACGCCTCACCCGTAGAGCCTGCAGGACGCGACGATGCCCGTCGGATGACCGACGGGCATCGCACAATCATCTCCTTGAGGGGCCCGAAGGACCCCGGAGTGAGGGTTAGCTGATGGAGCGCAGGATCGCAGCGTCTCCCTGGCCACCACCACCACAGAGCGAGACCGCAGCGGTCCCGCCGCCTCGGCGGCGAAGCTCAAGCAGGGCGGTAAGCGCCACTCGGGTTCCTGACATGCCGACGGGGTGGCCCAGGGCAATGGCGCCACCGTTGACGTTGACGAGCTCAGGGTCGATCCCAAGCTCATCGGTCGAGGCAAGGCCGACTGCGGCGAACGCCTCGTTGATCTCAAAGAGGTCGAGGTCCGCAGGGGTGAGACCCGCCTTGGCACAGGCCTGAGCGATTGCTCGGGCCGGCTGGGTCAGGAGCGAGGCGTCCGGACCGGCAACCTGTCCGTAGGAGACGAGCTCGCCGAGCGGGGTGATCCCCAGCTCCTCGGCTTTGGCCCTGGACATCACGATGACGGCAGCACCACCATCGGAGATCTGTGAGGCGTTTCCTGCGGTGATGGTCCCATCCTTGGTGAATGCCGGACGAAGACCACCGAGAGACTCAGCGGTCGTCTCGCCTCGCACACCCTCGTCGATGCTGAAGATC
>JBAXAR010000215.1:0-2000 GCA_037142475.1 Actinomycetes bacterium | reverse complement strand
ACGTTGGTGCGCAGCGCGTTCTCGGCGAGGGACAGCCGTCCGGCACTCTCGACGACGATGGCGACCACCTGGGCTCCGGCCGGACCTATGCCCGCTGCGGCAACCGGTCGACCAAGGGCCGAAGAAATCGAGTCCTCAATCGCTACGGCCGCCAGCGGCCCAGAGGCAGCGGTAATCACGTGCGCCAGTCGTCCAAGGTGAAAGACGACCCCGTCGTCGAGGTACCCAACATCGCCGGTTCGATGGAACCGAATCCCATCGAAGGTAATCACCGAGGCTTCGTCAGCCAGCCACGCCCCGTCATAGCCATCAAACATCCACGGGGCACTGACCAGGATTTCTCCAAAGGCGTCGTCATCGACTTTCTCCGAAGGGTCCTCGAGAGAGCCAATCCTGACGAGACAGCCGTCGATGGGTCGCCCGGTGGCGAAGCCACCGTGTGGCCCGACCCGCAAGGATTCTGATCCGTCGGTGACGGGAAGGCACTCGGTCATGCCGTAGGGCGTTCTGACCTCACCACCCGTGATTGCCGCAACAGCCGTCACGAGTGATCGGGGGATGGGGGCTCCGGCAAGCATGACAAGGTCGAGAGGAATTTGCCGTCCCGCTGCGGTCGCAACAATCGCGCGCGCTGATGCCGGCGAGAGCCATGCCGTGGTAACCCGCGCCCTGCCCACTGCGTCGCGAAGCTCATCGAAGCCGAGGGCGGAGGGGTCATTGACGTCGAAATCAGGTCGGATTGAGACCATCCCAAGGACGGGTGCGAGGAGCATGAACGGCCCAAAAGAGGTGGTGAAGGCATCGCCGGGCTGCAGAGAGAACAACGGACCGATCATGTCTCGGAGTGACGCCAGCGCTCCATGGGTGTAGCGAACCGGCTTGGCCGGTCCGGTCGCTCCTGACGTGTGCACGATGGCGGCGAGATCATTGGGGTGAAGGACGACGGCGTCGTCGTCGGCAGAGTCAGGGGCCGATCGGAGGTCGAGCACCATGGGGAACGATGCGAAGGCGGCCCGCCGGGCTGTGGGGGCGAGACGAAGTCCAGCGGCAGCGGCAAGCGTCGAGGCCGTTCCGATGATCAGCGTGGGAGCCGCTGCTCGAAGTGTTCGGCGGAGCGCCTTGAGTCCCGCTGAGCTGTCTGCCACCACTGGGACGGCTCCAATATGCCAGAGCGCCGCAGTCGCCACGAGGAGCTCCGTGCTCGGTGGGATGAGCAGGGCGACGCGCTCGCCTCGTCGCAGACCACCGTGGCGAAGTGCTCGAGCGGCGGTGTGGGAACGCTGCGCCAGCTCGTCCCAGCGGAGGGTCCCGTCAGGGCCCTCGTAGACGAGGCCTCGGTCGGAAGAGCGCTCAGCGAGGGTGGCGACGATCGAGCGGAACGAATCGGTGTGACGATTGGAGCTCTCGTGGAGAGACTCCGGCTGGAGCGCCTGAGCGAGCCACCGTTGAACGACTGGGCCGACGTGTTCATCAAGGCACACCAGATGGCCCGCCTCCGGATAGCGCTGCACCTCGGCATGGGGGATTCGCCGCCGAAGGTCGCGGAGGAATCGATCGTGAAAGACCGGGTCACGGCCTCCCCACACGATCAGCGTTGGGACCGTGAGATGGTCCAACACCGCAGCACTTTGTGCCAAAGCAGCGAAGGATGGATCGCTCTCTCGTACGGGTATGTCGGCGACGAAGTCCCGAACAGCCTCGCGTCGAGATTGGCTCCGATAGGGGGCTTGCAGTGCGTCTCGATGCTTCGCCTCGGTCATCCGACTTGTCCCCGCCACGAAGGCAGGCGTCCGCCGGCACGTCAGATCCACCACGCTGCGAGCAGCGGCGATGAGCGGCGGAACTTCGACGCCGTCTGGCTTCGCCACTGCGGTGTTGGCCAGCACCAGGGCCCGCACCTCGAGGTGGCCAGCTGCCCCGATGGCCACGGGGCCACCCCAATCGTGGGCTGCGAGGACCACTGGGCCCGGCGCTTCTTGTCGGCAGAACGTCACCAACTC
>JBAXAR010000214.1:0-2031 GCA_037142475.1 Actinomycetes bacterium | reverse complement strand
GCCGGTATTCCGCCGGTTCCGAGATTTCCTTTGCTGGGTCTGCGCCATTGCCCCACGCTACCCGGGGAGGCGCCTGCCTCCCGACTCGACCGCTCGTTCGTAGACACTGAGATACTCGTCGACCAACGCATCGATGGACCAGTGTTGGGCGTGGGCAAGGCCCTTGGTGAGATCCTCGGCGTCTGTCATTGCCAGGGATTCGGACAGTGCGACTGCCAGCGCCACCGGGTCGCCTGGCCTCGCAAGGAGTCCGTGCCCATTCAGCGCTTGTCGATAGCCATCGATGTCTGAGGCGACGATCCGGCACGATGAGGCGAGGCCCTCGATCAGGACCATGCCGAAGGACTCACCCCCTAACGATGGGGCACACAGGACATCGGCGCCTAAAAGGCGACGGAGCTTCTCTTCCTCGCTGATCGTTCCAAGGAATTCCAGTTGGGCACCTCCTTGCGGGACTGGTGCCGGTTCACCGGTCAGTTCGATCGTGACGGATGGATCGAGGTAGCGAGCCGCTTCAATGAGTACTTGTCGGCCCTTTCGAGGCTCATCTCGCCCAAGAAAGAGGATGGTGGGTCCAGCATTGATCACGGGAAGCGCATTCTGGTGAGCGTCGATATCGAAACCGTTGAAGAGGATCACCGGATCGACCGCGCAGGTCTGCCTGGCGGTCGCAGCAGCCGCGTCGGAGACCGCCACAACTTCGTCAAGATTTCCGACCATCCGCTGCAGGAATCGCCCTGCAGAGCGATAGAGCAAATCAACGCCCGACCGATGGAACGTACCCACCAATGGCGTCGCATGTCGCCGAAGAATTGAATACCCGAGGGTGGGCGTCAGGGGCTCGTGGAGATGCACAACATCGAGCGCACGATCCTCGAGGGCTCCCGCGGCACGACGAGCCGCCAACAACGAAAGCGTGATCGGAGCAACCGAACCGTTCGCCCCGACCTTCAGGGTTCGTCCTCCGACGAGGTGCTCCACGCCGGCGGCCGCAAGGGAATCATCGGTGCGCTCCCCTGGGCTCACCACGACGACGTCGCATCCTCGCCGCAACAACCCAGTCGAGATTGCCCGCACTTGAGCTTGGACCCCACCTGGTACGGCAAGGTCATAGGGAGAGATCAGCCCGACCCGCCCGATGCTGGTCACGCAGCGGGCTCGTCGTCGAATGCTGGGGAGAACACATGCCACTGCTCCGGGCTCCTGCGGATCAGGCCCGAAACGGCATCGGCGAGGTTCTGTGAGACGCGAGCGACATCGCTCCGCAGTCGACCCCGACGCTCGGTCTCGATGGGGTTGGAGAGCAATGCCACGTGCTGGTTGCCCGGCCCGCTGCTCACGACCCCAGCCAGAAGAGTCGCCCCGGTGCGGAGCGCCAGGGTGGCGGGTCCTGCAGGCACCATGGTCGGACGGTCGAGCATGGTGACCTCAATGCCGTCGCCGGTGAGGTCGCGGTCACAGAGAAGGCCTACGAGCCCTCCTTGACGGAGCGTTGAGAGCATGACTTGACCGGCCCCGCTCTCGAGCGGGGTGATGATGAGACCGATGGCATTGCGCTTTTCGACAAACCACTCGAACAGTTCGGCCGGCTCAAGTTTTTCCGCTACGGCGGTCATCGGGAAACCAATCCCGGCCAGCAATGCGCCACCCCATTCCCAACTCCCGACATGTGGGAGAGCGACGACGACTCCTTTACCGGCAGCCATCGCCTCTCTCAGCACTTCAGCACCTTCGGCGAGCACGATGCGGGATTGGATGACGCCAGGGTCAACCGCCGGGAGCGTGGCTCCTTCGGCCCAATAGCGGCCATAGCTGGCGTAGTAGCGCCGAACCCAGCGACGCAGGACTCGCGCATCGATGGACTCGGAGGACCCGAGTTCAACGACTTGTCGAAGGTTGGCTTCGGCGATCTCCCGCGTTCTGCTGCCGCGAAACGCCACGACCCATCCGAAGACCTCTGCGATCCGGACGGCCACCTGCACGGGCAGCATCTCAAGTGCTGTGCCGAGCCCCCGCCAGACGTAGTACTTC
>JBAXAR010000213.1:0-2036 GCA_037142475.1 Actinomycetes bacterium | reverse complement strand
CGGTGAGTTTCCCCACACACGATTTCCAATCGTGCCGATTCGGCCGCTCTCGCACGCCTCCGAGCCCTCAGCCGAAACCGGGGGAGATCACAGGCTACAAGAGCGAGCGAGTGGTGACTCCCTCCTGCGAGGCGGCCACGCTCTGAGGGCAGTAGGTTGGAGGAGGTCGCCGGTCCTTGGAGCGGTGGTCGGGTCCTGCGCAACAGCCTCTCGTGAACCGAGTCAGGGTCGGAAGGCAGCAGCTCTCAGCGAGCTTGGCGGTGTGCCGCAGTCAACCTGGCCATCGCTCCAAGGACCGGGGCGCGTGGACGGCGAGCATCGCCGCTGGTACGCAGCCGTACCGTTCCGCAGCCGAGCGTCTCAGGTCGCCGGTAGCATCAGGCCATGGCCTCGGACATCGCTCAGTCCCCGAACCCGGCAGACGAGTTCGTGTCGCTCTATCGGCGCTATCGGCCGGGCACCTTCGCCGAGCTGCGCGGCCAGGATCATGTCGTGCGTGCACTGCGTTCCGCAGTGCGTGACGCACACGTTGCGCATGCCTACCTTTTCAGTGGACCGAGAGGCACTGGCAAGACCTCCACCGCCCGAATTTTGGCCAAGGCGATGAACTGCGAGGCGCTCGTCGATGGCGAGCCCTGCGGTACGTGCTCGAGTTGTCTTGAGATCACCAAGGGCACCTCGATGGACGTCATTGAACTCGACGCCGCCTCAAACAATGGTGTCGACGCCATGCGTGATCTGATCAGCCATGCGGCCCTTGGCTCGCCGGGGCGCTCCAAGGTCTACATCGTCGACGAGGTTCACATGCTGTCGAGGGCTGCCTCGAACGCGTTGCTCAAGACGCTTGAAGAGCCCCCGAGCCATGTCACGTTCGTGCTCGCCACCACTGACCCTCAGAAGGTCGAGGCGACGATTCGCAGCCGAACCCAACACCTCGAGTTCCGGTTGCTCAGTGGAGAGACACTCGATCAGTTGCTGCGTGATGTTCGCGACGACGCGGGACTCGACCTCGACGATGAGGTGCTTGGCCATGCCGTCCGTAAGGGCCATGGTTCGGCGCGTGATGCTCTGAGTGCCCTTGACCAGATCGCCGCCTCCGGGGATGACGCCGACGTTCGTCCCGCGATCAGCGAGGTGATCGAGGGCATGTGCGAAGAAGATGCCTCACGATCGCTTGTGGCCTTGTCCTCATTGCACGCCACCGGGTGGGGTCCTCAGCAACTTTGCATCGAACTCGTGGCGGAACTCCGCCAGGCATTCCTGCTCTTGATGGCCCCCGAACTCGCGGAAGTCACAGGGGCGGAACGAGAGGGTCTGCAGGGCCAAGCGACTCGCCTTGGTCTTGCCCGGACCGTGCGCGCCATCGAGTTGCTGGGCCGCTCGCAGGTTGAGATGCGAGAGGCACCGGACCCCCAGGTCGTCCTCGAGGTTGCGGTCGTCCGATGCGGCCGAGGTGATCTTGACGCCGACGTGGCCGGCCTCCTCGAGCGCCTCGCCCGCCTAGAGCGCAAGGTCGCTGGCATGGGGGCGATGAGTAGCCACCCTGGGGCTGCGACCCAGCCAGCCCAACCCACGCACTCCTCGCCGCCAGCGGCGCGGAGCGAGCGGTCAGCTGCCCCTGCATCAGCAGTCGGCGCAGCCACTCCCGCTCCCGCATCACTCACGACCGATTCTGATGGCGGACGCCCCTCGCTCGGAGCCTTCCGAGCAACCGCTGGCGCTGTCCCCGTCTCGGCGGAGATGCCCCCCGCTGGCGAGGTTGCCCCTACACCGCCCTCGACCGACGTGACGCCCGAGATCACCCCCGAGATCATCCACGAGGATGACCAAACACCGCCCCCGGTTGCTGCGGCTGCGACCGTTGTCACCCGTGACGTGCTCATTGCTGGATGGGATGACAAGGTGCTCTCTCAACTCCAGGGAGCCAAGAAGGCCATGTATGCCGCTGGTCGCTTCGTTTCCTATGACGCAGGTGTCGCCACGCTCGCCGTCCCGACCAAACCGCATCGAGACAAGTGCCTGACCTCCAAGGCACT
>JBAXAR010000212.1:0-2045 GCA_037142475.1 Actinomycetes bacterium | reverse complement strand
GAATGCGGGACGACAAGAACCGAGCGAGTGAGAGCCCACTCCGCCAGTGGCTGGAGCCCCGCGGCGAGGGCAAGATCGACGAGGAGGCAGGCGGCCTGCTCCACCTGGGCCTCAAGGCGAGCGGCGTGGCCCTCGGCGGTGAACCACTCGTAGCCGGCGAGCACCGTTGCCAATGGCTCAGCCTCGATGAGTTCGAGACCGGCCCTCAGATACGCGATCGCCTCCTCGGGAGAACGAGCGCTTCGGGCGGCGGCGAGGTGTCCGGCAAAGAGATCGACGTCACAGCCCACGGCGTCCGAGATTCGGTAGACCCCATCACGGCTGGCCGGCGGGAGCAGCGCGTGGCCTTGACGGTCAACGCCAAGCGCTCGACGAGCAGCGCTCGCCACGTTAAAGAGGGTCTTGGCCGCAGCATCAGTCGTGCTGGATCCCAGAACCCTGGTCCGGAGTCGATCACCGGTGGTTGGATCAGGGTGATGGAGGGTGAGATAGGCGAGGAGTTCGGTGGAGCGACGCTCTCGTTTTGGGTCGATCGGATTCGAGAGCCCCTCGACGCGAGGGGTTGCGACGAGCAGCCGAACCATCGTTGAGGGCCGATCATTCTGGAGGTTGTCCGCTGTCACCTCGCCTTCATCAAACGATGGCGCCACCGCATCCGGAGCGGGAACCTTCTCTTGGCGTGCGACACCAGCCGACGCTTCGACAGGAAGGGCGAGTAAGGCCTCCGCAGTCACGCCGAGATGATTCGCGGCACACGAGACTCCCAAGGAACGGACCTCCACCGTGCCGTCGGTGATCGTGATGTCATGAATGATCGACGGGTCAGTCTCGATGAGGACAACGCCGATCTCGGTGAGGGCAGTTTCGGACCCAGTGGGTGGACCCACCAACACGGTGATCGAGCCCCGCTCAGCAAGCGAGGAGATCTCGAACGCTTCCTCAGCGTCTTGAGCGATGGCCACCATCGATCCCCAGGCGAACTCGGCCTGTAATGCGAGCGCATGATCGAGGAGGCGGTCTGCCTGCGACCCACCAAGAGTGGCGTGACCGCCTCGAGGCACCACAAGCGCCCACGTGGCGGCCTCTGCCTCTCCGAGGGGCAGACAGAGTCCCGGGGCCTCGTTCCAGGTGGGGGGCTGCGAAAGCAATTCTGAGCCTGAGGCGATCCAGCGTGCTCTCCCTTCAGCGAAGAAGGTCGCACCGTGGCTGTCGACTCGCATGATTCCAATTCCACCGAGTGCGCCGTCAGCCGCAGCGAGCAGAACGGCCCCCTCAAGGGCGGTCGTCACCGGAATCGGTTCGAGGCAAGCGAGACCGACTTCAGCGTCAACGATGGCATCGGCTTGATTCGGGTCGAGACCGTGTGCTCGCTTCCGCCGACGACGGAGCAGGCCCAAGAGAGCGAGGCCGGATCCGAGGGAACTCGCCACAACGACCGCAGCGTTCGTCGGGAAGCTGGCATCACTCATCGTGGGCGACTTCCGCTGCGTCGGGTGAGGAGCGAGAGGGGATGACAGCGGGCGGGGCACAACAGGACCGACGCCTCCCGGGCTGGCGTCGTGGGGAAGCGGAGCGGTTCGAGGTGTGGTCGATGATTCTTTCGAGAACGCCGCATCAGGAGCCGACGACTCCGAGGCAATTGGCTCCGGAAGCGGAGACGTGCCGGTGTTGGGGATGACCAAGCTCCACCCCACCAGGATTAGTGACGGATCCAAGAAGATGACCCCGTTGTCCATGGTGCGGCCGAGATTGGCGGCGGCGATCTGGGTCCATGCTTCCCCATCGCCGGAGAGTCGTTCGGCGATGGTCCAGAGGCAGTCCCCTGGCTCGACGATGTAGGTCTGGACCGATACCGATGTGGCGCCAGTGGGATCCCGTGAGACGTCTCGCGGCGGCGCTTGGGTGATCAGTGATCCGGCCAACTGGGAAGATTCCTGAGCGGCAACAGTGGCCTGGTTCAGAGAGAGTGGCGTGGCGGCACCGGCACCACCCCCTGTGCCAAGGAGGGAGCCGAGGCTGAGGACGATGGCGGCAAGACGAGCGGC
>JBAXAR010000211.1:0-2052 GCA_037142475.1 Actinomycetes bacterium | reverse complement strand
TGGCATGGACCTCGCTGAGCATTGTGAGCGTGGCCATCTCGGCGTCAACGGGTGTGGTCATCGCTGGCACGGCGTTGATGATGGTGATGGTCGGGGTCAAACATCGAGATCAACGCCGCCAGCTTGTGCTCGCTGGTTGTTCGCTCGCAGGAGCGGGGGCCGTGCTGTACCTGGTGTGGTTCCGCAATGTGGCGGCCAGCCTCGATGGGAACTGGAGGAATCACGGGTACCTTCTTGATCTCCGGGGTTTTCATCCGCTGTGGCATTCCATCGTGGCCACCGGATCGAATTTCGCCCACGGACTTTTCGGCCTCCCTGTCCCATGGTCGCCCTATCCACTTGAGACTCTTGCGTTGACAGTGGCATCAGCGGTGGTCGGGTGGGGACTCCTGACGGTGATCCTGGTGGTTGTCATCCGAGAATTGCTGACAGGCCACCGTCAGCGTGTGGCGCCGTTCGTCGCGCCGGCGATCGTTGTGGGTCTCGCCGTCGTGCTCTGGGCGATCGACCGAATCCCGCTGGGCGGGGGGAGGACCGACGAGGTCCTCTACCCAGCGGTTCTCCTCCTCCTCGGCTTCTCGTGCGCCCGGGCTTCGTCATTGGTTCGCTCCAAGATCGTGATCGTTGATCGAGCAGTGCGGCGGCCAGCCACTGGGATGATCGCTGCAGGGGTGGCCGCCTGTGGCCTCGTGGCCTTCGGGGTCGGGCACCGCATCGAGTACCCGACGACCGATCTGACATCGCTGGCCGCCAGCCTCCACAAGCATCTGGCGCCAGGAGAGTCCATCGTCGTCGATGGTTTCGAATCCTTCCCATGGGGCTATGCGGGCCTAAGCAAGACGGCGGTGTCGTTCTCGGCTGTTGGGGTTGTATGGCCCCAGGGCTACCACCTGATCTCACTGTCACCGCGAGTGGTGATGTCGCAGAGCTACCTCGGCCCTGACGATCAGATTCGTTCGCTCTCGCAGAAGACTCGATCGATCTGGTTCGTGGGAGCGACGAATGCGTCCTTCTCGGGAGCCACACCAGTTGGGCTTCGAGTGTTCCCCATGCAATCGAACACGCTGAATGCGCTCTTGGCGTTGGGATGGCGATTCGAGGGACTCCCACTCTCGGCACCCGGTGTCTATGCGGCCCACCTCAGTTTCGCCGGAACCCAACGCCAGGCACCAGCGGTGAGCGACCCTTCAGCACCCTGAGGCGGGGGACCAACGAGGCAAGGGAGATCTAGGCTTGACGACATCGACCCTTTGATTCGACGATGAGATGAGTGCCTGATGCCCCACGGCAGCGATGTGGAACGGAGCGGAGAATGGGATCGCCTGCGGGCGAAGCACCTCGTCGCGGGTGAGCCACGAGCTTCTTCGGCGGGTGGCCTCCACCATTTCGCTCTCGTGTGCAGCAATGTCGAGACCACAATCGAGTTTTTTCAGGATCTCCTCGAGTTCCCATTGGTTGAGCTCTTCGAAAACCGGGATTACACCGGCTCAACCCACCTCTTCTTCGATGTCGGCAATGGAAACTACCTTGCCTACTTCGACTTCCCCGGCCTTGATCTCGGTCCCTATCGAGAGGTCCTCGGTGGCCTGCACCACATCGCCATTTCGGTGGAGGCTGCGACATGGAACCGTCTCGTGGTCAAGCTTCAGGACTCGGGCATCTCGGTGCACATCGTTGATGGGCGAAGTGCCTATTTTGAGGGTCCTGACGGCGAGCGCCTCGAACTCCTGACGTACCCGTTGAACGATCTCTACGGCAACGTGGTTCGCTGAAACACCTTCCTAATTCTTATGCAATCTCGGCCGCCACGGGCATCGAGGCTTGTAGTGTCTGGCATATGCGTCTCTCTCGATTCCTCATGGCGGCGTTCACTGCTGTGGCCAGCCTCACGCTGGGCGCCGGTGGGCTCTCAGCCGCTTCGGCCACCGCGGCGCGAGCGAAGACCTCGACGATCACGGCGCGATCTGACGCTGCCTATACGCCAAGCGCAGAGAACGGAGGGACTGATGACTACCACTGCACGCTGATCAATCCCCACCTGACGCATAATTC
>JBAXAR010000210.1:0-2076 GCA_037142475.1 Actinomycetes bacterium | reverse complement strand
ATAGGTCTTCGGGGTGTATCCAGGGCACTGGTCGGAATCGACATACACGCGCTTCACCGACTTGCCGGCCACCGTGGCCAGATTGGCGGCGAACTCGGAACTGCGCACGAAGTCCCGCACGGCCTGCGTGGTCGTCGGTGCGTACTGCGGAGTACAGAAATTTGCCCGATCGGTCGCGTTCGGAATGTTGGGCGATGCGTAGTTCGAGAGCGAGGTCTGGAAGAACGAAGCGCCGGTAACCGAGGCGTAGGTCGCCTTGGATGTCGGAGGGTGATCGTTGTAGGCGATCAGCTTGTTGATGGTGGACGTTGACGGAGTGATGATCCGACCGATGAAGAGATCGGGGACCAGGTCCACCGTCGTTCGACACCCGGCCCCTTCGGTCCCTCGGAGATCCTGGTTGAACGTGGACCAAGTGTGTTGGACCGAATCGTACTTGCCCCATTGGTCGACATAACCGTAGGGCTGGTCGGTGGCTACCGCCCCCCCGCTAACGCAGGTCCCGGCCGCCGGCTGGCCGACCTCGGCGAAGGCTCCGGGCAGATTGACTTCGAAGGTGGGGACCTGGGTGGTGTTGCCAAAGAAGAGGACGTAGGAAGGCACCCACGCACAGTGCTGTGACGTTGTCGTCGCCACCTCATTGGCGATCGTCGCCGCGATGGCATCGCGAAGGACTGGATAGTTCTGTTGCGATATCGAGATGTTGAGGGTGGAGAACACCTTGGTCACCACGCCGTCATCCGTACGAGCCGCCGCATAGGTATTAGCCAGGTCGGCGTAGGCCGGATCGGTGATGAGCATCATCTCCTCACCACATGCCGTCCGGGGGTTGTAGCGAAGATTGCTCGAAGCAACCTGGTTCCAGTTGACAACCTGGTTTTGCCAGAGGTTGATGAACGGGGCATTGGACGCTCCGACCAGGTCGGTGCTCCCGAAGTCGGCCACCGAGACCCCACTTGTAGTCCCTGTGCTTCCGTTGGGGATGCACGTCCGATGGTCCTGGTCACCGCAAAACTTCACCTGGATGTCCACGTGGGCGGCTACCTGCAAACCGTTACTGGCCGGAATGTAGGAAGCGACCGGAACAGACACGGCGACAAGTTGCAGACCTCGCTGCACATATGGCGTCTGGGCCATCCGGGAGGTGTCCGGCTGGGAGGTGGTGCTTCGATAGGCGTCAGCGTTATACGACCAGGTATCAGGGGCTGTAGCCAGCGGAACGTCAGTGGTCGCCACCGCCGGAGCACTCACCTGGAGTGGCGCCAGCGGCTCAGGCAGTGTCATTGAGTACTTGGATGTGGACAGGATTGAGACCTTTGGCCACGTGCCCGCGGGCATGGCCACCAACGCCGAGACAGCCGGGAGGTCGGGAGCGCCAGAAAGAACTCCGGCGGCATGGCCGACGCCAGGCTGGGCCATCGTCAAGAAGTCCTGGGTCCCGGTGGGGTCTGCGATGTGGCCGAAATGCACGGCTGGCAACAGGAAGGAGATCTGAACCTGCCCAATGTCCGAAGATGTCACCGCGGAGACAGGAGCCGGGGGCTGGGCCTGCGGGGTGCGCACGCCCCCACAGCCGGAGGCCGATCCGCTGGCCAGGATGACTGCCTCAACACCCAAGAGCTGGGGGAGGAGCGCTGGACCGAGGGGCGGGACGATCCGGATGTTGGCCGCTGAATTTGTCGCGGCGTCCTCCACGGCTCGCAAGGGTGGGAGCGCGTCGCCGCAGATACCAGCATCGGCTTGCTGCTGGGCAACCAGAAGCCTGCCAGCCAGGAACGTCCTCGATGCCTTGGTGGCGGGAAGAAAGTCGATAACTGACGCTTTCTTGACCGTCTTGATGATCGGCGCCATCAGCAGGTCGACCTGGGTGGCCGCTGCAGCAGACTGCGGGCGCAAGCCATCCGTTACCCCCAATGGAGTCAGGGCGGCGCTCACGACGACGGCGCACAGCGCCAGTTTCGACCTCGTAAACATCAATCCCCCTTAGGCAGTTGACTGGATGCTTACCAACTACAAAGGAGTTTTACCGATTGGAAAGATTCACGTCAATCGGATTGCAGTTCGACATGAGGGTGG
>JBAXAR010000209.1:0-2117 GCA_037142475.1 Actinomycetes bacterium | reverse complement strand
ATGTGAAGCAACAGCCGGTCGACCATCCGATCCTCGTCCAAGATGGCTCGGTCGCGATGCTCCTCACGAGCGGAAAGCTTTACCCACTCGACCCCGCGAGCGCATCAGAGGGGGCCGCAACTTCGGTGGATCCGAAGGCCGATGCGGGAAGCGTGGCGGTGGGTGGCGGTGTCGTCGCAGTCGTCGGACCCGGGGGAGCAGGCGAATCGATTCGGACAGGATCCTCGACTGGTCGAACGCTGCATCTCGATGGTCCCACCTATGACGTCGGCGGTGGCTCAACCGTGGCCGTCGGAAGTGATGGAACCGTGGCGAGCTACTCACCCCTGACCTCTCAGGTGACCCGCCTCGCCCCGGGGTCTACCGAGCCCACCACCTCCGCTGCTGACGCCGGCCAAGCTCCTCAGATCACGGTCAATAATGGACGTGGCGTTCTGCTCTCGAGTGGATCTCCCCGCCGGCTCCTTATCGACGATGGCCACAAGGACGTCGAGGTGGGATCCGTTGGGAGCAGGGTGGCCCTTCAGCAGATGAACCTCTCGCATGGCCCAATCGCATTGGCTAGCGAGCAAGGCCTGTTCTTGGTCTCGACATCAGGTGCGATGACCACGCTGTGGCGTTCTGGGTCCAGTGCGGGAGCACCCGTCCGGCCGCTTGTTGGCGTTGACGGCTGTGTTTATGGAGCATGGCGAGGAGCTGATCCATTCGAAGTCATGGTTTGCCCGGGCTCGAGCCCGGTGGTGCGTACCCTTCAAGCGGCCAAGGGCTGGGGTACTGGAGGGGGCTCTTACCAACCGGGCCGGCTTACTTTTCAAGCCGGATCCCTTGGGCCTGCACTCAATGATTTGGCATCAGGGGACAGCTTCGTGATGCTTGACGACAACCTCTTCGTCGTTCCATGGGATCAGGGTTCGATCTCGAACCAGACCATTCCAGATCGAGTGCTGACCCCACGGAACCCACAAGCCGATCACTCGATCGTTGCCACCCCCGACTCCCTCAGTGCTCGATCAGGGAAGGTGGCGCAGCTTGCTGTTCTCGTGAACGATTACGACGCCGCTGGCGACGTGCTCTCAGTGGAGTCGGTGACGGCGAGTATTCCTGGGCAGCAGCAGTTCCTTCATGTGACGCAGGGGGACTCCGTCACACTCGATCTCTCCAGCGCACCAATTGCCGTCGGGCAGAGTCTCTCGTTCACCTACACGGTCTCGAACGGGCGAGGCCAAACCGCCAGCGCACCGGTGACAGTGAAGATCGTCAGCTCCACGGACTACACAGAGGCGCCCGTGCGGCGTGACAGCCTCCAAGAGCCAGTTATTCCCGCTCGTCAAGGAACGATCGTTCGCTATGACGTCGTCAATGATTGGTATGACCCTGCGGGAGGCCCTCTCTCCATCAAACAAGCCACCGCGGTCGATGGCAGTGACGCCGTTACCTGGAGTCCTGAAGGGTGGCTGGAGATTGGCCCGATCTCGGGTTCCACCACTGCAGTCAATGTCGTGGTCGCCAACGCCGGCGGCACCAATAGCAGTTACACGGTGCGGCTTCATCTTGTTTCGTCGGCTGACCACCCGGTTGCTGCCGATGATCTCGCCTACGGCACGGTCGGTGAGGCCATGCTTCTCCAGCCACTTCACAATGATTTCTCGGCAAGTGGTGCTCCCTTGGAACTCGTTGCTTCGCCCCAGCCGCTCGATCAGGGGTCAGCCCCTCAACTGAGTCTGAAGAACGACGGGACTCTCATGGTCACACCAGCCAAGGTTGGCTCGTATACCTACCTCTACCAAGCCAAGGACTCGCAGACGCAAGAGACTTCTGCGCAGGCGTATCTCCGGCTGGTGGTTACGGGAGCCGGAGCCCCTCCCGATGCACCAGCGCAATCGGTGCAGATCCCCAACCTCGGTGGCGTCACGGTTGATCTCTTGGCTGCTGCGTCGAACCCGAACCAAGGAGAGCCTCTCGTGGTCACCGGATTCTCCGTGGCCAACTCCTGCCCCCCGGGTTCAGGCTGCACTGGTGTGGTTGGGGTCATTGAGCAGAACCGCTGGCTTCACCTCACCGATCTGGGTGGGCCACAAGGCCATGCGGCGCTGGTGTCGTACCAAGTCTCGAACTCC
>JBAXAR010000208.1:0-2144 GCA_037142475.1 Actinomycetes bacterium | reverse complement strand
CCCACCAGCCCCAGGGACTGGCGCAAGGCCTTCGCCTTCGCACCGGTCATGGTCAGGTCACCGAACCGACAAGACAAGTCGAACAGCGGCCCCAGCGCATCCCCCATGCGATGCGGCCCCGTCGCCGTCACAAACAGTGCTGAGCCACCCTCTGAGAGAACGACCGAAGCCCCCTGGTCGATATCGAGCGCCCTGCCCTGGAGGACCACAGGAGCGCACAGAGGACAATTCCAGACCGACCCGCACCGATGCACGCCGGACACATGAGCAATCAGCAGCGGACCGACCGAAACCGTCACCCCAGACCCCGACGCCAGGTAGCAAAGTTTCGACGCCCTGCCCTCAGTCAGTGCCCTCTGAGCCTGTTTCAGAACGTGCCGCCGATCACGACTCGCAAGCCTCTGACCTGGGCCTGTCTGTGTTGTTCCTGTATTACCAAGAAAAACAGGAAGGGTGCCGTTAGAATCGAGCACGACGAACCGTCGTTGTTATCGTTTTTTTACTCACAATTTGAGACGATACACGACGGTTCTGTCGCGTCTGGGGATAGGCAAAAAGCGGCAGGGACGGGGCAGGGGATCGGCTGAAAACGCCGGCACTTGACCCCCGAGCGACCTGGCCGAGCGCCGGAGAGCAAGACCAGGCTGCAGAGCGACTTCGCGATGCTCAGTCGAGCGCCTGGCGGCCGACCTCGACCAGCAGCTGCGGCTCGAATCAGACGAAGCGAGAGCGATACCGCCAGCCCGGAGTCGACCACGGACGAGCCACCGGGTCGAACATCGACGGAGATACCACCGGACCGGACCGATCCGGAGGACGCACGGCTGGCGCCGTCGCTTGCCTCCGGACCCGTACCGGCCCCGGTTGTTCCCTACCGACCTTGCGCGACCTATGGCGCTTGCCCATCAGCCAACCTCGGAAAGGCCGAACATCCCGACCTCGCCGCAGACAACGCACTCCCACACGGACTCGACCGGACCGACGACGATCTCCGCCTGGCCGACGATCTCGGACAGATGAACGCGCCGGAGAGCCTCACGACGAGTGAACCAACGGACACCAGAGCCGCACTCCGAACACCGCTCACGCATACGCCGAGCCAACGAACCTGGGACCGTCACGGCTGCAACCCCGAAAGAAACAGCGCCGCGACCGCGTCCTGCTTCGTCGCCTTGACCGGAATCTGGTCCTCGACCCATTGCCAAACCCTCTGAGGGTTCTCGTCCTTCGGCCACACCTTCCGCAGCAGCGCACGCTCGCGGTAGTAACTCGCACGACTCGATCCCCAGAAGTCGCAGTACTCCTGATAGGTCGGCTCCCGATCGAGTTTCCGAACGACCGCGCCCCAAGCGACGATGAACGAACCTACCTTGACGGCATCGCGCATCCCGACCTTGTGAACCATGAACACGACGAGCTGCGTCGTTGGCTTGACCTGCTTGCTCATACCCGTACCTCCGTTGTTGATGCTCCAAACGACGCCAGAAACAGAACCAGCGCCGCCGCTTCCTCGACCTGCCGCAAAACGAGAGGAACGTCACCAACCCGCACCCACTCGTCCCACTGCCAGCCCTCGAACACGAAGTGCAGCATCTGGACGTCCTCGCCCTCCGCCGCGGCGAGTTCGACATCAGAGAGTTCGTCGACATGCGGAAGCAGCCGGGCCCGAAGCCCTGGCGACCATTGGATGCACCGACGCCCGAACGTGACCGCTTCATATTCCTGCCACAGATCCCGGGCGTCGAGATCCCCACCGAGCGCCCACGCCGAAAGCAGTTCCATCGGAGACACCGACCGGTCCTTGAGATCGGAGCGAGCCAGTTCGAGGCCGACACCCCAACCGCCCTCGACCTTCGTGACGTACTCAGACAAACCGGCCGCGTCGAACACCGGACGGACGTCGAGGCCATGAACCGGATGGAGAGCAGCGAAGCCCTTGCGAGCCAGAGCACGCTCCCACCGACCAAACAGGAACGTGCGGAAGTCCGCGACCTCCGTGGGCGTGAGTTGACGATCGAAGAGAAACAACGAGTGAACGTGTGGATGCCAGCCGTTGGCGCCATAAGTGATCTGTACGGCTCGAATGCTGCCCACCAGCCCCAGGGACTGGCGCAAGGCCTTCGCCTTCGCACCGGTCATGGTCA
>JBAXAR010000207.1:0-2149 GCA_037142475.1 Actinomycetes bacterium | reverse complement strand
TTGCGAATCTGCGCGAGGGCATCGGCAACCGTCGCATCGGGCGGCAGCACGATCGGCTCGGTGGTCATCATGCCGCCGGCGGAGAAATCGTCATAGGAGAGAAGCCGACGAATGTCGTCGGCTTCGTCGGGCTCCATGCGCTCGAGAAGATCTGCAGCCTGTTCCGGCGGAAGTTCGGAGATGAGGTCAGCGGCATCGTCCGGCGCCATTTCCTCGAGAACGTCAGCAGCGCGCTCTGCCTCGAGTGCCTGCAGGATCTCGACACGATCCTCCTCCGACATTTCCTCGAGGACATCTGCAAGACGCTCGTCATTGAGCTCGCGCGCTACTTCGATGCGGCGCTTGACCGGAAGATCGTGCAGAGCGTTAGCGAGGTCGGCAGGAACCATTGCCTCAAGCACCGACAGCAGTTGCTCGGCGGGCTGGTCGATAGAGGGAAGGGAGATACCGCGGATGTCATCCCAGTCCACGACGAACTTCTCGTGCTTGCGACGAAAACCTGCGCCACCACGACGCACGAAAAGCTGAGTGACGAACCAGTCTCGGGTGCGGCTCTGCTCAACACCCATGTCGAGGACGGTGACCTGCTCGCCGGAGGCGACAAGATCGACTGTCCGGTCGAGAAGCTCCGCAGCGACGAGGGTCTCGTTCGGGCGCTGCTCGAAACGACGCAGATTGACAGTGCCGGTCACGATCACGGTGCCAGCGTCGATGGCTGTCACCTTGGTCATCGGGACGAAGATGCGACGGCGCGGCTGGACTTCGACCACGAGGCCGGTGAGCCGGGGGGGATTGAGCCCGGTACGCAGCACCATGACCCCGTCGCGAACCTTGCCGACCTGATCGCCATTGGGATCGAAGACACCAATCCCCGAGAGGCGGGCGAGGAAGATCCTCGTGGCGGGACTGGTTGTCACGAAGGAAGGCTACCGTCCCTCAAGCCTCATCCGTCACTCACATTTCGAGGTTGACCTGCCACGCCCCAGCAAAGGCGGATGGCTGGGCCCAAGGTGGCTGAGATCACCCCTCTGGGGGCCCGCTCCAGGAGGGATTCAGGCAGAGTGGCTTTAGCACTTGAGGAGTTCTCGCCTGGACGAATTACTAGGACTCCCGATATTCTTGTGTCCACAATTGTCGAGGAGGACTACATGCTGCGCTCACGCCGTTCGAACCTGGCCGTTCCCGGTTCCAGCCCCAAGATGCTCGAGAAGGCGAAGGGCCTCGCAGCTGACCAGGTCTTCATGGATATCGAGGACGCTGTAGCTCCGTTGGCCAAGCCCGATGCCCGCAAGAACATCGTGGCAGCGCTGAATGAGGGCGGCTACGACGGCAAGGTGCGTTCAGTGCGCGTCAATGACTGGACAACTAAGTGGACATACGCCGATGTCATCGAGGTTGTCGAGGGTGCCGGCCAGAATCTGGACTGCATCATGCTGCCGAAGGTGCAGACCGCTGATCAGATCGTTGCCCTTGATCTCTTGCTCACCCAGCTCGAGAAGTCCAATGGCTTCGAGGTTGGGCGCATCGGGATTGAGGCCCAGATCGAAAATGCCCTCGGCCTGATCAATGTCGACGCGATCGCCACGGCGAGTCCGCGCGTGGAAACCATCATCTTCGGCCCGGCCGACTTCATGGCTTCAATCAACATGAAGTCCCTCGTCGTCGGCGAGCAGCCCCCGGGATACGACGTCGGCGACGCGTACCACTACATCTTGATGCGCATCCTGATGGCCGCCCGTGCCCACGACAAGCAGGCCATCGACGGCCCGTACCTGGCCATCAAGGATCTTGACGGCTACCGCCGCGTGGCGGGGCGCTCGGCCGCCCTGGGCTTCGACGGCAAGTGGGTGCTGCATCCCGACCAGGTCGCTGCTGCCAACGAGGTTTTCTCCCCGAACCAGGGCGATTACGACCACGCCGAACTCATCCTCGACGCCTACGACTACTACACCTCTGCTGCCGGTGGCGCTCGAGGTGCAGTAATGCTGGGTGATGAAATGATTGATGAGGCCAGCCGCAAGATGGCACTCGTTGTCTCAGCAAAGGGCCGCGCTGCAGGCATGGCTCGCACCACTGCATTCACCCCGCCCGAGGCATAAAGAGTTTTAACAGCATCACTGACGAGATTTACCGACCAACGTAGAAAAGG
>JBAXAR010000206.1:0-2149 GCA_037142475.1 Actinomycetes bacterium | reverse complement strand
TCGGCCGTCCCAGGACGACCAATCGTGAACCGCCGGGCCCGTACCGTCGAAGAGCCACTGAAGCGGTCATCGCCGCAGCGACAGGATGCGATCGCTGGGTGTTCGAGCTCCTCGGATCACGCGATCCTGATGGGCCTTGCTCAAGCGGCATTCTCGTCGACGATGTTCAAGCTCTATGCGACGGGCGAACTCGGGAGGATGCCAATCTCGACCGCGTACCCGAGCCTCACGATTGACCTCTTGGCCCAGGCTTGCGTGAACTTCTTCTGCATGCCCGCGGCAGCGCGCCGTCGTCGCGAGCCGCAGGTCATGGCGCTGGCCGAGACTCTGACCGCAATCAAGGCCGGTACTCCCTCGGTGGATGACGGCCTCCTTGGCGAGCTGGCCTTCGACAGCCTGACCAAGGTCGATTACATCAACTCCTGGGGTTTCTGAAACCCCAGTACGAACTGTTGTCACACCCAGGATCTACGTTCCTACCGCAAGCACACATCACACCTCCAGATCAGGAGGTGCACCTAGAGCAGGGAGTAGCAGTATGAATTTCAGTACCCATCAAGAGGTCGTGCCTTCGCACGCCTTCACCCGACGTGGCCCCTCCGCCACCTCGGCTCCTCAAGAGCCCACGGTTCGCGGGGAGGTCGATCGATGACCTCGCAGATCATGTTGTTCAATCAGAAGGCAGGCGTCGTCGCCAGCGACACGCTCGCCGTCCACAACGGCCCCAACGGCGAGACATCCTGGCCTTCGGCCTCCAAGATCTTCGAGGTCGGTGATCACCCACTCGTTGTTCTCTGCGGCGGAGGTGCGTCGATCGCCGACGTCCACCTTGAACTCCTCATCCATGAGTGGATCGCTGATCTCAAGGAGCCCCTCGACACCCTCGAGGAGTACGCAGCATCATTCCTTGAGAGCGCCGGTGACACCGTGACCGAGCTGGAAATTACTGACCACGACACGGTGCCGGGTGTCATCGAAGATGAGCTCCGGGACTTCGCCAGGTTCTCAACGATTTCTCGGTCCCTGAAATCAGGCAAGCTCGACGGGGCACAGTTCGATCACGCTCTGAAACTGGAGCTCGCCGCCTACAACGAAGACAACCTGATGGGCAACCCGTTCCAGGACCTTGATGGCGATCAAGCATTGGAGATCGTCAACCACCTTGAGCTCAACCTCCAGCAACGCCTGTGGGATGTTCTTGAGTTGCCAGCTCGTTGGTGTAGCGGCGAGGTCTCTGTCCAACTCTTGAACCTCGCAGTCCTTGTCCTGTCGCACTATGTGCCATGCCCCCGGCGCTTCACTCGGTTGAACTTCGTCGGCTACGGCCAGAGCGACCTCACCCCGGGCCAAGTCACCGTCGATATCCGTGGCTTCTGGGGGAGAAAAATGCGAGCGCTCACGTATCCTCGTCGGCCCGAAGCAGGCTCCCAAAGTGCCTGTTGGGACACTCAGGCCCAGAGTGACGCCATGGACGGCTTCTTGAAGGGCATCGAGCACAACCTCCACGACGAACTCATTGATCTGGCAACGACCATGGTTGGCTCCATCGAGACGGTGACCGACGAGCAGGCGGCCACGTTCGCCGATGAGTTCGGAGAGGCACTGCTGGCCATCGAGGCCGAGCGCTTTGCCGATCGCTTCGGGGCCATCCTGTGGGCCTTGACCGTTCCCGGGATGGTCCGAGCGGCAGACACCCTGCTCACGCTCCAGCAGCTCCGTGCCGCAACCCGTGGTGGACCAGCACAGGTCGGCGGAACGGTCGAGGTCGTCAGTGTGGAGCGTCACGCCGGGGTCACGTGGCACCGTCGCCTACCCCTGACGTCGCTCACGGCGAGCGCCACCCCTCACCCTCTGGCCTAGATGGCGGTACCTGAGGCCTCATCTGAGGCCTCAGGTACCCCCGATGGCTTCAGGCCTCCAGCGCCTGGCCCGTCGAGGTGCTGGATCACCACCCACAACCACTTGATTACCCAACGTTCCCACGAAGCAAGGAGAGAACCATGCACCACATCAACCCAGACAATGACCTGTACCAGCGAACCCTCAAGGTGTTCGAGGACAAGTCCGGACCCTTCACCTCGTTCGACAGGGTGACCACCAATGAAGCAGTCGCCATCGCCGACACAGTGAGTTCCGAGTGTCCCATGAT
>JBAXAR010000205.1:0-2163 GCA_037142475.1 Actinomycetes bacterium | reverse complement strand
GATCCAGTGTCCTCTGAACGAATCTGCACGGCCAGATTGCTGGCGATCTCCGCGACTTCGCTCGCCCCTCGACCACTCATCGACCAACGCTGGGGGTCGCTCAAGGGGGAGCGACCGTGGCCGAGGTAGGCAGTTCGCTTTGCTCGGCCAGAGCGCCGGAGCGCAGCGACGATGGTAGCCACTGCGGTTGATCGGCCGCTTCCTGATGGACCAGTGACCAAGAAAATCCCGCGGGGTCGAAGTGGGAATGGCCCAAGGTCGTCGTCACCGAGCGC
Source organism: Actinomycetes bacterium (assembly GCA_037142475.1). Taxonomy (GTDB): domain Bacteria; phylum Actinomycetota; class Acidimicrobiia; order Acidimicrobiales; family RAAP-2; genus CAIUMH01. The sequence goes on along the minus strand of JBAXAR010000205.1, from coordinate 1,888 downwards.
GAAGACGGGAGCGTCGCTTGAACCAACGGGCAGCCCACTGAGTTCCACAAGCTCGGGCAGTCGTTCGACCACTTCAGCTTCTGGAACATCCACACGTCTCATTGCTCGTGCAAGCTGATCGATGGCGAGCGATTGGGCGATGGCATTGGTCTCTCCGCCGAGGATGGCCACTTGGACCTCCTCTCCGGCGAGGAAGCCGCGACCCGCTGGGGTGTCGTCGCCAAGACCATCCTTGGGCACTCCAGGTGCCATGAGAACATCATCGACAGACGCCAACCTCAGCACGAGGCGTGACTGGATCACGCTGGCCAATGCCGCCGGCACCGCACCAGGGCGATCTGCGGTGAGAATCACATGGATCCCCAGAGGGCGGCCGTCAACAGCGAGGTTCTGCAAGGTCTCAAGCAGCCACGAGTTGGGTCCGACTTCGTAGGCTGACCGGAAGGCGCTGAACCCATCGACCATCAGCAGGATTCTCGGCTCGTCGGGCTTCTCCGCCAGCTTGCGGTATTCGACGATCGTGCTGGAGTTCACGCGGCTGAATTGCTCTGCACGATCCTCAACGATCGCCCGCAGCCGCCGGAAGAGCCGGACGGTCCGCTCGATGTCGTCGCCGGCGATGATCGATCCCACATGCGGCAGCGCTTCGAGCATCGAGAGTGATCGCGATCCAAAGTCGATTCCGTAGACCTCGCAGCGGCCACCTCGGGCGGTCAGTCCGGCGGCGACCGCAAGCGACCTGAGTGCCGTTGACTTACCCGCTGCACCTGTCCCAAAGATCACCATGGATCCGTCAGAGTCTGGGCGGAACGACACGGTGCCCTGTGACTGTTCATCCGGCTTGTCCACCACCCCAAAGGTGAGCTCCTCGTCGGTTCGCTGGGTCGGTAGACCAGAGAGGTCGTAGACACCCGCCAGCTCTGGCAGCCACGGCTTACGCGGCTCTTCAACTCCTGCCTGATCCGCTGCGTTGACGATGGTCTCAACAAGGCGGCGGATATCGGTAGGCGTATCAGCCTCAATCTCAGAAGCCGCAGCGCCGCCTCCTCCGACTTCCCAGGCGGTACCGATCCCGAAGTCCAGATCATGGATTTCGACGGCGGCAGGACCATCCTCTCCGAGCGTGACTCCACCGACATAGGCCGCCTGAAAGAGACTGAGCCGTCCCGGTCCAGTCTTCGCAATCGCTCTCCCTGGGATCGACGGATCAAAGGTCGCTGCCTGGGTCGTCCCGATCACGTCAGTGGAGTCGTCGGAGTCAGCCATGCGAAGTGCCACGCGAAGATTCGTATTGGCGCGAAGATTGCCCTTGATCACGCCTGCGGGACGCTGCGTTGCCAAGATCAGGTGCAGGCCCAAGGATCGGCCTCGCTGCGCGATGTTGACCACTCCGTCAACGAACTCGGGAACCTCTTGAATGAGTGCCGCGAACTCATCGACGACGATGACCAGACTCGGTGGCGTCTCCGGATCATTCCGCGCCTCGAGCTCAAGAAGATCCTTGGCCCGCTTCCGATTGAGGATGTGCTCTCGATATCTCAGCTCGGCGTTGAGCGATCGCAGTGCTCGTTGCACGAGCCGTGGCGAAAGGTCCGTGACCAGACCAACAGTATGAGGAAGCGAGACACAGTCGGCAAAGGCCGCTCCACCCTTGTAGTCAACAAAGAGGAAGGTGACTCGCTGCGGGCTATGGCCGGCGGCCATACCGAGGATCCATGTCTGGAGGAACTCGCTCTTGCCGGCACCGGTGGTACCGCCAACCAACGCGTGGGGTCCATGGGCGCGTAGATCGAGATAGAGCGGGTCGCTGTTGGTTCGGCCAACCATCGCTCGAAGGCTGTTCGCTCGGCGTTGAGGAACCGAGGGGATTCCCTCTTGGCGAAGAGAG
>JBAXAR010000204.1:0-2165 GCA_037142475.1 Actinomycetes bacterium | reverse complement strand
CCATTGACGTCCTGTCCGAGGGTCGCCTCGTGGTCGGTCTTGGGGTTGGCGGAAGGCCCCATGACTATGAATCTGTGGGCGTCGCCTTAGCTCGCCGCCATGCGCAGGTTGACGAGATGGCCGAAGAGCTCCGACGCCTCTGGTCCTCTGAGCCCCCCTTCGAGGGAGCCGATCCCGTTGGTCCAGTTCCTTGGACGCCGGGTGGCCCCCGACTGGTCGTCGGTGCAATGGGGCCGGCCTCGATCGCACGGGCAGCCCGATGGGCGGATGGAATTACCGGGTTCTCCATTACGGGAGCTGCTCACGAGTTTGTCGACGCAGCAGACCAAGCCCGAAGTGCGTGGAACGATGCCGGGCGGAGTACCCCACCGTGGCTGGGATCCGGGACGTTCTGCGTCCTCGGTGTTGATGACGCTCCGACGGTCCTGCGCCGTTTTGCCGCCACGTACCTCGGATTCCTCGGTCCTTCGATCGCCGAGGCGGTCGCCAGTGGCCTCGATGTCGCCGATGCTGGGGCCCTGAATCGAGTCCTCGACGCTGGGGTCGAGGCCGGTCTTGACGAGTTCACCGTGGTCCCAGGCACATGGGATCTCGCTTGTCTTGAGGCGATTGCCGACGTCGTGGGCGATCGAGCTGGCTGAGGTGATCTGATGAGCGCCCTGGGGCGCTCCAGCGATGAGCAAGGACAGAGACAACGTCGAGGAGCTATCGGGCTCGAACAAGCAAGAGGGAGTTGGAATGGTGGATCTCAAGGGAGCGACGGTGGTTGTCGCAGGGGTGACTGGTCAGGTGGCCACGCCACTCGCCAAGCGGCTTGTGGCAGCGGGGGCGACGGTGATCGGAGCGGCCCGGTTCTCGAATCCAGTACTGCGCGAGGAACTTCAGGGGTCGGGAATCGAGTGCGTGACCATCGACCTCGAGGCAGGTGATGTCGCTGCGATCCCCGCCGACGTGGACTACGTGTTGAATTTTGCGGTGGCGAAGACCAATGACTGGACTCGGGACCTTGATGCCAATGTCGGGGGAGCGCTCAGTCTGATGGAGCGGGTGGCGGGCGCCAAGGCTTTCCTTCACTGTTCTTCGACGGCGGTCTACAAGCCCATGGGTCACCACGTCTTTAACGAAGAGGGCCCCCTTGGCGACAACCACGGAGTCTGGGAGTTCCTCCGCACGTACTCAACTGCGAAGATCGCCACCGAAGCGGCCGTGAGATGGGCGGCCACCCGTCACGGCCTCCCGACGACCATCGCTCGTTTGTCGGTCCCCTACGGCGACAACGGCGGCTGGCCAGCGATCCATCTCGAGATGCTGCTGAACGGCTCGAAGATCCCCGTTCACACTGATGCCCCGTCGACCTATCACCCCATTCACGAAGACGACATCGCGGGAATGGTTCCCGGCCTGCTGGCTGCGGCTTCAGTGCCGACGACGACCGTGAACTGGGGTGGCAAGGACCCTGTTTCGGTAGAGGAGTGGTGTTCGTACATCGGCGAGATCGCCGGACTCCCCGTCGACTTTGCGCCAACTGATGCCACCATCGACTCGGTGATGGTGGATCTCTCACGACTTCACGGTCTCGTCGGCGAAACGACGGTTCCGTGGCGAGAGGGTTTCCGCCGCATGGTCGAGACACGGCACCCTGAGCTGTTCTCGAGCTGAGGGAGCGAGGCGGAGGACCCCCTGACCCTCTGAAAACCAGAGGGGGCACGATCAGGCCATTTCACCTTTAGCCTGAACGAGTGCCGACTGTGCCTGTCAGGCTTCCGATGTTTCCTCTCTCGACGGTGCTCTTTCCGCACGCCGAGTTGCCGCTCCACGTCTTTGAGCCTCGCTACAAGGCTCTCGTGGATGATGTCCTGGCGGGTGACGGCGAGTTCGGTGTCGTCCTGATCACGGCTGGCTCTGAGGTTGGTGGCGGTGACCGGCGCGCTGATGTGGGAACCCTTGTCAAGGTCTCGATGTCGGCTCCTTTTGACGACGGACGCTGGCTGTTGGTGACCAAGGCCATTGAGCGGATCCGCGTGGTCGAATGGCTCGACGATGACCCCTATCCGCAGGCAATGGTGGAGCGACTCGAGTCGCCTGAATTTGTCGGCCCGTTCGACCTTCTCGGGCGCGCCGCCGCTGTGGTCCGCCGGATCCGTATGTTGCTCTCGGAACTCGAC
>JBAXAR010000203.1:0-2178 GCA_037142475.1 Actinomycetes bacterium | reverse complement strand
AGGGCGAGAGAGTCGTCGCTGCTGGCGAAGGCAACGGACCCGTGAACGCACTCGATGCCGCTGTTCGTCGAGCCCTCAATGGTCGATTCCCCGCACTCGAACGCATCCATCTCACTGACTTCAAGGTGCGGGTGGTCGACGGTGGCGCGGCTACCGGAGCTGTCGTTCGAGTCCTGATCGATTCCACCAACGGTGACCGGGTCTGGACGACAGTGGGCGTCGATAGCAACGTGATCGAAGCCTCGTGGCAGGCGCTTATGGACTCCATTCAGTTCGGCTTGGTCCATGCCGACGACCTCGCCGGGTAGATTCACCGGTAATGGCTGCTCCCGATTACGTTCCCGCTCCTGTCGACGACTCCGCCCGGGTGTATCACTCGCCCCCGTGGCGACCGGAATCCTGGCTCGCCGATCGTCCTGCCGAGATCGCTGGTCGCCAGCCACTTGGTCCTCGACTGGGTGATCCCGGTCCTGATCAGGGATACGCCCTCCGATTGGCCCGTCAGGTTCATGGCCGTCTCGTGCTGACCTCCGCCGAGTCCGAAGAGGACGTGATAGCGGGCATCGTGGCCATCGCAATGCGTCGCTCGGCAATGTTTGGCCGTGCGCCGGCAATCCACGATCTCACCATCGCGCTCACCCTTTGGGGTTTCCTGGCTGACGCCCCATCTGATCTGGTCGCCATTCGTGCGCAGGTCTTTGCTGCGGTCGCGAGCACGCATCACTACATGGAACGCCGGGCCATCGTCGATGCGGTCCCCGAAGACCTGCTCCGCCTCAATCCGTCCTCGGTGGCTGAGCTCGTGCGCGATGATCCCTCGCGGATCATGGATATGGCCCTCGCCGCGTTGGCTGGTCAGTCGCACGACGATCACGCCTAAATCTCGTAGCGGGCGACGATGCGTCGCCTCGGGATTTCCTTCGTCAGTGAACCGAGGTTTAACGAGCTGCGTTGCTTGCGGCCGCCGTTTTTGCTGTCCAAGAAGCTGGCGTTGTTGGGAAGATCTCGATCGGTGTTCCAGCGGGAACGGCCTCGGCGATCTTGGTCACTGCCTCGTTGGGGATGCGAACGCAGCCATTTGATGCTCGCGTTCCTATGAGTTCAGGCTGGTTGGTCCCGTGGAATGCGATCTGGGGAAGGCCGTTATCAAAGGTGTCGAGCACCTCGCTGTACCCGTTGATCGGAAGGATCCACGCGCCGTAGAGCCCTGTATCGGAAGAATTCTTGATCTTCTCAGTGATGAAGAACTTGCCCTGTGGGGTGGGCGTCGACTCCTTGCCGACGGCTACTTCGGTGTCGAGGAAAAGCTCTGCACCCTTGAAGACTTTGAGGTGGTAGGTGGAGAGATCCAATTCGATCCGGTACTCAGTGGCGGCAATGGTGACGTCATCGGCTTTGATCCAGCCAGTGGTGTGGTTGGGGCGAGCGGTGATGAGCACTTTCATCCACTCACCTTGATTCTCGAGAACTTCGACGACGAGAGGGTTCTTGTAATAGGTCGGGTTGGTGAACTCGTAGCCGTCGGCGGTTTTTGTCACTCCGGCCGAGTTCAGACCACTACGCGGGATCGCGGGGAGGTTGGACTTCGGTGTCGATGTGCTCGTTGAACTGTTCGACGGAGAGGTGACAACGCTCTTGGGGAGTTCCGAAAGCACGGTGAGTTTCGCTCCCTTGGCTGTTGCGTAGGTGGTCTGGAAGGGAGCAACCGTGGTCGAGGTGGTTGACTCCGCCACCGTTGTCTCTGGTGCTGAGGTCTTCTTGTCTGAAGAACACGCTGCCGCGCCGAGTAGCAGTGCGAGGGCGGTGAAAGCGATGGCGAACGGACGCAAGTGGGGGAATCGGTTCATGGGATGCTCCGAAGAAGATGGAAAAGCGAAGACGCGTCGAGCCAAACAGGTTCGTGGGGGGCCCGACCAGTGGTGCGACGGCCTGACGGTACCATCGGGGGTGTGAGCAACCCAGTCGCCCGAGTCCGCTTCGCCCCGTCGCCAACGGGCTATCTCCATATCGGGGGTGCACGGACGGCGCTGTTCAACTGGCTCTTCGCCCGCCAGCAGGGCGGAGAGTTCGTCCTGCGCATCGAGGACACCGACGCCGAGCGCTCCCGGCCTGAACTCATCGACGTCATCTTTCGATCGCTCGAATGGCTTGGTCTTGATTGGGACGGCACTCCCGTCC
>JBAXAR010000202.1:0-2263 GCA_037142475.1 Actinomycetes bacterium | reverse complement strand
CTCACAAGAAGCCACACGCCGAAACCTCGCCCGACGGGAGTTGGCATGGCTGCGCCGAGGTGCAAAGGCTCGCTCCACCAAGCCACAGGCTCGGCTCCAGGCGGCTCGGACCCTGCTGAGCACCGAGGCCGAAGGGGCTGATCGACCCGATGACCTCGAGATCACCATCGACATGCCGCGCCTTGGTGACACGGTCATTGAGGCACGGAATGCTTCGTTCGCCTTTGGGCCAACCGCCGTTCTCAGCAATGTCGAGGTGGTCCTCGGTCCCGGTGATCGCATCGGCATTGTGGGGGCCAACGGGACCGGCAAATCCACCCTTTTAAATCTGTTGGCAGAACGGATCACCCCAGCGAGCGGCACTGTCGTGCGCGGAACAACCGTCGAGATCGGTTACTACGACCAACAGGGCGCCGAGCTCGATCTTGACGCTCGCGTTCAGGACCTCGTCGCCGGACCCCACAAGACACCGGGGTCACTGGCCGACGTGGCGTTGATGAAGCGCTTCTGGTTCACCGGATCGCTCCCATTCTCCCGGGTCGGTGATCTCTCGGGTGGTGAGCGCCGGCGCCTTCAGCTCCTGATGGTGCTCGCCCAACGTCCCAACGTGCTGTTCCTCGACGAGCCAACCAACGACCTCGATCTCGAGACCCTCCGCATCATCGAGGATTTCCTCGAGGACTTCGCCGGGACTCTCGTGGTGGTGAGCCATGACCGGGCCTTCATCGAACGAACCACTGACCATCTCCTCGCCATCGAACCAGACGGCACCGTGAGCAAAGTTGCCGGAGGAGTCGCCGGTTGGATTGCTCGAGAATCACAGGCCTCACCACGCCAAGCGCCGCCAGGCGCCTCGCCGAACGCGCCCACTCGATCTCAGCCGACCCACGCGGCGGCGAAACCTTCCCCGCAGCCAAGTGCGGGGCCCAAGGGTCGCCGGCTGCGGGAGGCTGAGAAAGAAATGGAGCGACTCGCCAAGCAGCGCGATCGACTCACCGAGGTGGTCCTCGCCACCACGGACCACGTTGAGCTCAAACGACTCGGTGACGAGCTCTCCGGTATCCAACTGGCACTTGCTGATGCCGAAGACGCCTGGCTGGAGCTCGCCGCCGGCGACGCCTGATCTGTCGGTCAGCTGCCGAGTTCGAAGAGCGTGCTGAGCGACTCGGGCGGCCGGAGCAGTGCGACCGCCCTCCGATAGCGAGCCGCGCTTGGATCAATCACCTGGGCCACCGCATCAAGGCGGGCTCGGGCGTCAGCACAGTCGACAGGATCGGCGGGTGTGACGTCGAGATCGGGCTCCTCAACGGCAGCCACGGCCGCTTCTTCGCCGAGGCCGAGGAAGCGGCTCGAGAGCTCGTCGTCAGACCCCATCGCTGATGCCGCCACGTAGAGCAGCGCCACAGCGTGCTTGCACCATTCGAGTCGCCAGTCACTGGCGAAGGGGCAGCTGCACCAGGCCACGAGCTCTGCCTCGTCATCGGTGGCGATCTCGATCCTGGTCGAATACGAGCTCGCCTCAGAGCCCGTGACAAGGCCGGTAATGACTCCGACGTTGACCTCGGCCGAGTGGACCTTCCCGGTCTGCGCATACTTGCGGCCTCGGTCGCCTTCGATGTCGAGCCAGTAGTCCTTCCCCCGCTCCAACAGCACGCCGCCATAGCCAGCGGGCAGGCCCTTGGGAATCACCGCCACGTCGTCAGGGACGCTCAGCGCTGGCTCCGCCTGCGATCGGCGACGAGGTCGCTGGCTCACATCGCCCCCATCTCGACGATCTCCGCTCGGCCGAGAACGACCAGTTCTCGGAGGGCATCAGTATCGAGATCCACAAGACCCGACAGGCCTGTCACCGTCGAGGCCAGCGCCCGCTTGGAGACGAGCAGGGCGGCGATGCGATCCTCGAGAGTCCCCGGGCACACCATGTCGTGTACTTCGACGGTGCGGAGCTGGCCGATCCGCCAGGCCCGGTCCGAGGCCTGATCCTCAACGGCAGGATTCCACCACTGGTCGTAGTGGATGACGTGGTTGGCCCGGACGAGGTTGATCCCCTTTCCACCGGCCAACTTTGAGATGAGGATGATCGGGGGTCCGTTGTCAGCCGAGAACTCGTCGACTGCTCGCTGACGGTTCACCAGCGAGGTCTTCCCCGAAAACGCAAGGACCCGGCGACCCAGCGTGGTCTCCAAAGCGCCCACCATGGGCTCGAGCAGCGAGGCAAACTGCGTGAAGACGATGGCCGCGTCACCCCCGTCGACGATCTGGC
>JBAXAR010000201.1:0-2265 GCA_037142475.1 Actinomycetes bacterium | reverse complement strand
TGGGGCGGAGGCTGCGATGATCGTCTTGATTCTCATGCTCGGAGCACTCTGCGCCATGGTGGCCGTGGCCTTTGAGTACAACGTGGTCGTCGGCATCGTTTTTAGTTTGTTCGCCATGGCCCCGTTCGTCATCGCCGGACTAGCAGCCCTGGCCGACTGGAGCGAAGGCCGAGAGGACTTGAACGAGGACTAAGCCATCGTCGAGAAGCTCGGGAGACCCTGCTCCCGCAGAGACGTCGCCACGAAGGCAACCGCCCTTGACTTCACTCGGCGGGTTCGAGAGCGGCAACCTCTTTGAGCATCCGGCGAAGAGTGCTGGCGGCCAGCAGGCCTGCGAGCTCAGTGAGCGAGACCTCGAGAAATTCTGCGAGGTTCCGATAGGTCTGCGTGTCCTTGGGCTCGGTGAGATCTCGCTCCCAGCGGCTCAGATTCCCTTGCGTGGTGTGCAGGAGTGTTGCCACGGCCGCTTGGTTCATCTCGAGTTCTTCTCGGCGTGCCCGAATGGCGTTCCCCAAGGTCTCATTTTCTCCAATCATATTCGAATCCTACTGACACCAACAGGTTTCCAGCCGCCAGAGGCCAGCCCGCATCGGCTCTCAGGCGCTATTGCTGGGACATCAGGCGAGTCAGTTCCGCCTCTGGGTTGATGATCAGTTCGCCCGTGACGTCGAGGGTGACCTTGTGGAGCGTGCCGGTGAACGGAAAACGTCCGGTATAGGCAGTCGGATCGATGGTGTCGAAGTAGGCCTCGCCACAACTGAGGCCCGTCGTGGAGAACGTGACCGGCACGCTGTGAGGCAGCGAGGCCATGGCCACCTCCACGCCATCATGAAACAGTCGGACCTCCGCCGGTGAGCCGAGACCCTCGAGGAACCTCGGTGGTCCCGTCGGGGCAAACTCCACTCGAAGTTGCGCCTCCCCTCGTGGCAATGGCTCGGTAGCACTGACAGTGAAGACGTCCAGGCTCAGGTAGTTGTGGACGAAGTGCAGGCGATCGCCGGTGACGTAAAGGGCATAGCCACCATGGCGGTTGCCGTTGGAGAGCAGGACACCCTCGGCCCCCTCGTCGGGGATCACCACTGAGGCCGTGATCGAGTGGGCTCGGTTGGTTACCCGCGGCGTGGCAATGAAGGAGATCGGCGACCCTCCGGGGTAGAACTCATAGACCTTGCGAGGTGCACCCACGGTGGGACGACGAGCAAGGAGTCGGTCGATTCCACTGGCGGCGAGCGGGAGTACGCCATTGCGCTCGGCCTCCGACCACCAAAGGCTGCGGAGCTCGTCGAGCTTGGATGGGTTCTCCGCCGCGATGTTGTGACATTCGGCCGGGTCGTGGCGCAGGTCGTAGAGCTCCCAGTCCTCAGCGTCGAGCTTCTCAAGGATGGCCTCGGTGATGGTGGTCCCGAACGGGTGGCCTCGTTCGACTCCCTCAGCCAGGCTGGGTCCCGGGTAAGGGCAGATTGCCTTGAAGCCCTCGTGATAGATCGAGCGGTGCCCGAACATCTCGAAGTACTGCGTGGTGTGGAGGTCGGGTGCTGCTGGGTCGCGCAATGCAGCGGCGAAGCTCGTCCCCTGAATCTCCGACTGATCGATTCCACGAATAACGCTCGGGGCCTCAATGCCGATCATCTCCAGCACGGTCGGCATGACGTCGATGGCGTGGAGGAACTGCGTACGCACGTCGCCCCCGCCCTCGAAACCCTTGGGCCACGAGATGATGAAGGGGTCGGTAACCCCACCCCGGTAGGTCTCACGCTTCCAGCGGCGGAAGGGTGTGTCGCCCGCCCAGGTCCATCCCCATGAATAGTGGTTGAAGGTGTCTTCGCTTCCCCACTTGTCGATCACTTCGAGGTTGTCCTCAAGGCGCTCGGGGGCGAGGTTGAAGAACAGTGCCTCATTGCGGGTGCCGTGCTCTCCACCTTCGGCGCTGGCCCCGTTATCCGAGACGCACATGATGATGGTGTTCTCGAGCTCACCGATGCTCTCGATGGCGTCGATCACCCGGCCGATGTGGTGGTCGGTCTGGCTCAGGAATCCGGCGTAGACCTCCATCTGGCGGGCGTACATCCGCTTGGCATCATCGCTGAGGCCGTCCCAGTCCTCCACGTCGGGGTCACGCCCGGACAGCTCAGCCCCGGCCGGCAAAAGCCCGAGGGCCTTCTGGCGAGCGAAGACTTCGTGGCGATACTCATCCCAGCCAGCGTCAAAGCGCCCCTTGTAGCGATCGGCCCACTCGGCCTCGACTTGATGGGGGGCATGACCTGC
>JBAXAR010000200.1:0-2289 GCA_037142475.1 Actinomycetes bacterium | reverse complement strand
GCCCCGATGGCCGAGTTCCCCGAGAACACCGAATCACGGATGGTGAGGGTTGCGTTTGAGTTGTCAATCCCGGCTCCGTCGATGGCCGTGTTGTTCGCAATGGTGCTGCCTTCAATGGTGGCCGCCATACCGTCGCCGATGAAGAGACCTCCACCAAAGTCACCACCTTGGTTATTCGAGATGGTGCTGTCCGAGACCGTGAGCGAGTTCACCGGGTCTTGGGGGTTTACAGCGGCCACGATTCCCCCATAGATGCCGTAGGCCACGTTGCGAGTCACCACACTGTGGCGCAGCGTCAGCGATCCACCAAGGACGAGCAGTGTGCCGATGATCGCGCGATTGTCAGAAATCTCCGAATTGGAGATTCGAACGTTGGCTCCGGAGGCGATGATGGAGGATCCAAGAAAGGCAAAGCCGGCGCCGAAGGTACATCGATCGACGGTGAGGGGACCTGTCGTGGCAATCGCCGCTCCGATGATCCCGACGTTGTTGACAAAGACATCATTGGTGAGGTTGAGCGTGCCGGCGCTGTGGATCGCTCCACCGGCTTCGCCCACCGCGAAAGAGGTGCTGGAGCCGTCTCGGAGCGTCAGACCCTCAAGCGAAACGACAGCGCCGGGTGCCACGGTGAAGATGCCGTGTGTCGTCCCACCCGAGATCACCGCTCGCTCAGATCGTGAGGCCTTGATGGTGAGTGACGTGTCGATGGGGATCACGGCAGCCGGGGTGATTGGGTTGTCCGACGAGCATGATGCCGTGATCGTGATGGTGGATCCTGATCGGGCACCTGCAACAGCGTCAGCCAACGATCCTCTACCGGCAACGTTGCAGTTGGTCACCTTGATGCCCTCGTCGTTGCGCGACTCGGCACCACCAGGGGCGCTGGGGAGGATGGCCATTGCAGCCGAAAGGGATCCAGCGATGCTGAGCGCCGCAAGACGAGAACTACGAGATCGGGCCATCAAATGCTCCTCGGGACAGGCTTCAGGAAGGGACACCACACGCTATGAAGTTTTGTCGACCGTAGCACCGAAGGGTCGTTGCGTTCGTCGTGGAATGTGGCATTGGACCTCATTGCCCAGACGTCCACGAAGGCCTCGTTGCCCCAAACGATTCCCTTGCGATCACCACGATGAGAAGCATCTCGCCGACAACGGTCTCGGGCCCAAACCCACCAAGAGGTGGCCTCTGGCCGCCCCGGGCTCGCCCAATTTCGTGATGCTGGGGTGGCCTCAGGACTGGGATCTAGCGATTGGCGCCACCATCTCGCGAGGATCCGAAGTCGCTGCCTCTGACCGTCAAGCCGCCGGCGGCGATGTAAAGACCTTGGTACTTCGTCGGCAGAGATGCTCCGGTGTTGTTGGAGAACCGTGAGGACGTCACACCCACCGACGCAGTGTCGCCCAAGGAAAAGATCGCCCCACCACTCCCGGAAGCCTTGTTCCCAGAGAACACTGAGTCACGAACAATGAGGGTCCCGAATTGGTTGTAGATACCGGCACCGTCAACGGCGGTGTTGTTCGAGATCGTGCTGCGCTCGATAGTGGCCGCCACGCCATCATTGGTGAGAATCCCTCCACCCACTTGGCCGCCGTTGTTGTTCGAAATGATGCTGTCAGAGACCAGGAGCCTCCCGGAAGGGCTGCCCACCACCGCAATCCCCGAAACGTCATATTGCGCCGTATTCCGGGTCACCACACTGTGACGGACCGTCAATGAACCACTCAGAAGGACGAGTCCGCCTTCGAGCGCCGTATTGTCCGAGATCTCAGAATCGGAGAGTTGAACGTTCCCTCCAGAGCTGAGGATTGAACTGCCTATGAAGGCAGTGCCATGGCGGAAGGTGCACTTCTCAATGGTGAGCGAACCCGTGCTGCTCACCGCCGCTCCCCCTACTCCTCGGTTGTTCTCAAACACATCATTGGCGAGACTCAGGTTTCCGTCATTGTTGATCGCGCCACCGGCACCGACGAGCGCGAACGACGCAGTACCCACAGCGTCTCGGAGCGTCAGACCCTCAAGGGAAACGACAGCGCCGGGCGCCACAGTGAAGATGCTGTGCGTCGTTCCGCCCGAGATCACCGCTCGTTCGGATCGTGAGGCCTTGATGGTCAGCGAGCTGGTAATCGGAATGACATCCGCTGGGGTGATCGGGTTCTCCGATGAACACGATGCCGAGATGGTGATCGTGGATCCCGATCGGGCACCCGCCACTGCGTCAGCCAGCGATCCGTTGCCCGAACTGTTGCAATTGGTCACCCTGGCGCCCTCGTCGTGGCGCGGCTCGGC
>JBAXAR010000199.1:0-2298 GCA_037142475.1 Actinomycetes bacterium | reverse complement strand
TCTTTTCTGTGTCAGCAATGTCGTCGGCTGCGCCCACAATTCTCACCGCCGACACGCTCGTCGTCAACATGCTGTCGGCCGATAATCTCGACCTGGCACTTCTCGGGGCAAAAAGTGGTGTTGATCGATTTGCGGACACGACACTCTGGGATCGCCTCGACACGGGTGAGCCCTATTACGTCAACGCCAGCGCCTGGGTGCGCGGGAGAGTTGTCGATCGCATGCTGATTGGTGACTCCACCGTGGTGGCAGTGCATGCACTCACCTCGAGCGACCCCGATGAGGCGGCAACCGCTCAGCCGCTGGTTTATCACAACCGCACGTGGTACCGACTGGGTCCCGAGAGTCGCCTTGAAGCCTAGTCCTGAAGCGACATCCCCAGCTGGCTGGTAGTCCGCCAAGTACGCTTGTCGCATGAGAAAGACGACCCCCGATGACGCCGTTGTGTCGTGGCTGCTCGATTCGGATCCGTCTTTGCGCTGGCAAGTGGAGCGCGACATCCTGGCCGAGTCAGAAGACGTGTGGCAGGCAACGCGCGCTCGTGTCGCCCGCGAGGGGTTCGGTGCGCAGTTGCTGGCCCTGCAGGACGCGGACGGCCAATGGGCGGGCGGCGCTTACTTCCCGGGGGATTTCGACTTCGATGGTCCGGAAGCGGCCGATGGTGCGGGACAGCCGTGGACGGCCACCACGTGGTCGCTCAACGCCCTGCGCGAGTGGGGGCTCGAGGCCTCCGCGCTCGGCGATACGGCAGAGCGCTTGCGTCGAAACAGCCGGTGGGAATACGACGACCTGCCCTACTGGGGCGGTGAGGTGGACTGCTGCATCAATGCGTTTACGCTGTCCAACGGGGTGTGGCTGGGTGTCGATGTTGAGGCAAACGCGCAGTGGTTCGTCGAGCACCAGATGGCCGACGGTGGTTGGAACTGCGAGTGGGAGTCGGGATCCACGCGGTCGTCGTTCCACTCCACGCTGAATGCGCTCAAGGGGCTGCTGTGGCACGAACGCGCCACCGGGGGCACGCCCGCGACACGCGCCGCTCGGGCGGCAGGGGACGAGTATCTCCTCGAGCGCAGACTCATGTTCCGGCAGTCAACGGGCGACATCGTGGCCCCGTGGGTGAGCGCCTTTACCTCGCCGTTTCGGTGGCGCTATAACGTGCTGAATGCCGCCGACTACTTTCGGGAGTCGGCCCTGCTCGCCGGCTCTCTCCCGGATCCGCGTTTGGCTGAGGCGATTGAGGTCATCCGGACTCAACGTCAGCCCGACGGAACGTGGTCGCAGGGAGCACGCATGCCGGGTCGAGTGTGGTTTGAGACGGATGAGCCGGCCGGCGAACCGTCGAAAGGCCTCACCTTGGCCGGCATCCGGGTTCTTAACTGGTGGGATTCTTAGCTCTAAAAACGGAACGGGCCACCCACAGGGGTGGGGACCCGTGCCATTGACGCTCCGGTGCTTACCGAAGCGAGGCGGGTGTTATTCCTGGTCCCACTTCTTCTTTGCGCCAAGCGCGACCCACTTCTTGCCGGTTTTGCCCCACAGCAGGAGAACGCAGATCAAGGCCAGAAGGCTGTTGAATTCTCCTTCAACCAGTCCGGCAAGGTCCAAGCCATTAAGTGGGTCGAAGGCGAGCAAGAGTGGAATTAGGCCGCCAAGAAATGACACGGCGAGAGTCACGGTAAGTATTCCTCGAACGCCACCACGGAAAGCGCCGACCCACAGGAAAACTCCCATAATCAAAAGCCCCGCGCCGACAGCAAAAAAAACGCGGGCGCTGAGATCGTCAAACTGCTCAAGGCCGAGAACGGAAGCATATGAATTGTCGTTGTTCATGTGAGCCACGGCTGCTTGCCGAGCTGCTTGAAGGTCTGAGCTGCCTGATAACAGGAACAGGTGCGACAGGCCCTGCCCTAGGTAGTCCGCGGCTTTCAGCATGGTTGCGGCGACTGCGAGACCGACCTGCCAGGGTGCTTTGAGAATTCCAGACAAGATAAATCCAATCAATAGGAGGAGAACCCCCCACCAAGGAGAGGTTCACCAACACTATCTAACGGAGTGCCCGTAAATCCAGCGGCGGTAAATAACGGCACGGGCCACCCACTGGGGGTGACCCGTGCCGGTGACGCTCCGGTGATTATCGAAGTGGGGGCAGTCTTATTCCTGGTCCCACTTCTTCTTGGCGCCCATGGCTACCCACTTGCGGCCTGCGCCACCCCGGAGGAGGAGAGCAAAGATGAGTGCAACCAGGTTGACGAACTCGGCCTCGACGAACAGGGGCGCAGAAAACGTCACGTCCTTGTC
>JBAXAR010000198.1:0-2318 GCA_037142475.1 Actinomycetes bacterium | reverse complement strand
TCATTTACCCATGTCGAGTTATCACGCGAGTGCTGGACCGCATAGCGAGTGATATCGCTGCCGTTGGAGTCCGGCGCGCCCCAGGTGGCCAAGATCTCGCCATCTTGGGAACCTGGGGCGGCAGTGACGTTAGCTTGGGCCGGCGTTGTCGATGCCTTGATCGAGACCGAGGACAAAGAGAACGAACCGGAATCTTGATCGCTTGAGTCCGCCCGCACTCTGAATTGGGAACCTATCCCCAAGGGAATAGAGATCGAGCAGTTCACGCTTGTCACGCCTGAAGTGGTACACCCACCCTGCCAATCCTGTCCTTGTCCTAGCAGCAGGTACTGGACCGTGTAGCCAATGATCGTGCTGCCATTGCTGTTCGGTGCTCCCCACGCCACATCGATCGTCCCGCTTCGGTTGCTGACCGTTGGAGCATCAGGGGCGCCCGGAGCCGTGGCCGGCCGTTTCCCGGCCGAAAGTTCTGACCAATCGCTCCAACCGACGGAGTTCTTCGCCCGCACCCTGAACTGGTAGGTCTTGCCGTTCGAGAGACCTGAGACAAGACAGGTTGTTGCTGTTGTGCCAAGGCAGGGTGACGGGTCACAGGATCCCCCGTCTGTCGACGAGCACTGCAGCTCGTAGGTCAGAGGATTCTCAGGATCATCGCCACGCAAGGTGGGGGGGACCCACGAAACATTCAGCTTTCCGCCGCCTTCGACCAAAAATGCGGCAACGCTTTGCGGCGGCGCCGGCTTGCTCAGTACGGTCACCTCGATCGTGCCCGAGGTAAAAATCGAGCTGTCGGTGGAGATCACGGCTCGGTACCCGACGGTGAAGTGAATCTGGCTTCCGCCGTCCGGCGTGCCAGCCCTGAGATCGATCTTGTGATCATTGGAGCTGCTGATCTGCGCCGTCGAGTCCTTCGTTCCAACGGTCGTGACCGCCGCCGAAGTCAACTTCCATTGACAAGAATCACTGCCAGTCACGACGACGATGGCAGGCACCGTCTGACTCTCGCCGGGGTGGAGCGTGACCAGAGACGGCGTGCTTGAGACTTCGCAGGGTGCAGGCTGGATGGTCTGGGAATACTCCTTGGTGTCTTTACCATTCACGCCATCGCTGACAGCGAGAGTGATCGTCGCTTGCTGACCTGCAGAGTTTGAGTCCGGGAGCAGTGAGAGCGATGGGGCACCGCCCTGGAGCTGACTTGTATCCACCGTGACAAGGCTGCTTCCCGTCACCTTGAGGCTCAACGAGCTGATGTCGTAGCCACCGGGGTCGAGGCAGCTGCTGAGATCCCAGATCACCCTGATGGCGGGGTGGAGCGTTGGCAACGGGCACGACAGAAGCTTGGGTGGCTGCGCCCCCTGGAAGACCACACTAATCCCGAAGGTCTCGCGATCAATAAGGCTGCCCACGCCCAACGTGACGATGAGCCGGCAGGTCTGCGAGTGCTGCAGCCCTTGAGCACCGTGGAGCGTGACCGATGAGTCCCCTGAGGACGTGACCGTCCCTGCGGCAGCATCGCAGCCGTCGAGCACCGGCTGCGAGCGCTCGACGACCTGCACTGAGGTCGGTAACGCGGTGAAGTAGGGCTGCGACCCTCTGAGGAGGTCGACTGTCTTCGACCCACCGAGAGACGGGACGATGATGGGATCGGACCGCAGCTGCTCAATGATGGGCGTCTTCCCCGCCAGCCACACCACGCCACCCACCGACTGGCCCGTCGCCCCGTCCGTCGCCTTGAAGCCGCAGGAACTGATTGACGTGGCATCGGACTGGGCGGGTGCCGAGAGCGTTCCATCGTTCGAGACGCTGCAGGTGCCAGTCGTCCGCGAGAAACTCAGGGCGCCGATGTTCCCGGTTACAAAAGTGCCGAGCTGGACGCTCTCGCCGGGGGCGAGCAGGGCCAGGTTACTGCGAGCGGTCATCTGGGAGATCGAAACGGCGTTCAGAAGGATGGTGACCGTGCTCGACTGCAATGGAGAGGCCCCGGCAGAGAAGCGGTAGCTGAGGCTTGCGCTCGCACCGCTGCAGGTGTCGAGGCCGTTGAGACTGAGTTGACCTTCGCTCCCGGCATGCCCGACCTTGACGCTGATGCAGGATGAGGCGCCGAAGACCTCGCCGATAGAGACTGTTCTGCCGCAGGGGTCTGAGATCGCGGAGAGCAGCGAGATCTTGAGGTTCTGTGTTCCACGAGGGACATAGCGAAGTATCGGTGCTGCCGACGGCTCAGGACACGCCGCCTGCGAGGAGATCCCCACCACCTTCACCGTTCCGGAGTGCAGGCTCCCGTCGAGATAGCGCATCTCGTAGGAAAACTCGTCCAC
>JBAXAR010000197.1:0-2349 GCA_037142475.1 Actinomycetes bacterium | reverse complement strand
CCGATGGTCTCGACGAAGCGCACCTGGCGTGGGGCCTTGTAGCTCGACAGGCGGGACTTCACGTGCTCGATCACTGTGTCGGCCGCTACTGACCCCTCAGCCGTGCCGGGGGAGAGCTGCACGACAGCGATGATCTCTTCTCCAAAGCGCTCGTTGGGGATGCCGACCACCACTGAGTCCAGTACACCCGGCACCGTCTTGATCACCTCTTCGACCTCTTCGGGGTAGACCTTCTCCCCTCCGGTGTTGATGCACACCGAACCGCGCCCCAGCAAGTGGATGGAGCCGTCGGCCCGGATCTCGGCGTAGTCGCCAGGGACCGAGTACCGCACGCCGTCGATGACCTTGAAGGTGGCCGCCGACTTGGTCTCGTCTTTGTAGTAGCCGACGGGGATGCGGCCGCCGTGCGGCCCGAATCGCTGGCAATCCGGTCAACCTGCTCGAAGTTGCAATGGACGAACTAGCGATGCTGGTCCGTAGTGGGCAGGAACCGTGGCGGACGATCGTGGAGTGGGGACGAAAGGCGGCCCCTCAACTCCGCAGGCTCCTGCCGCTGAAGAACCGGGCGGAGTACGACCCCGTACCGATCGCTGGAGCCGAAGTCAGGGCCGCCGTCACGGCGTCGGCGCGCAGGGTGCGAATCGCCGAGCAGACCGTGAAACGGATCGAGCGCTGCATTCAGGGGCCGGTTCGTCTGAGGTCTGCTTCCATTCCTCCCATGCCCGCCGCCAGCCGGACGTGATCGCCAGGCATGAGAAGCAGGCAGCTCTGGTGAGGAAATGTGGCAACGATGCCTCAGCAGAATCGGCCGCCACCATTCACGAGATGTGGCTCCACCTAGGTGCGTAGGCCTGCCAGACTGGCAGCAGGCCCAGTCTTGAGGTGCGTTCAGGGGTTCAGGCCCGTGCAGTGCTTAGCGTAACGGTCTCTCGAACCTCAGTTCCGAGTGCATCGGCGACATCACACAGCCGAGCCAGGCTGGCTGCTGTGTACTCAGTGGCCTCGTAGCGTTGGATCTGCTGCACGGCGACGCCAAGTGCTTCTGCCAGCTGGAGCTGTGTCCACCCTTTGGCGATGCGTGCCTTTACGAGCGCACCGGCCAGCTCCGCTAACGACGATGCTTCGAACGTGGTCTGCCTGCCGGAACGGAGCATCTCGTACTCGTCGACCTCCGTCTCGAGGTCGGCGGCTTGTGAACGAAGTGCTCCCATTTCCAGCGCCCGGAGTCTTCCGGCACGCACTTCCTCGGTTGGTTCCTGTTCGAGGTTTGCGATTGCGTTTCGGAACTTTGACAGGTGGGCCTTTGTTGTCCGGTACTGCACTTCATTGGTGATCATTATTCGATCCTCCTTGGGTCGATCACGACGATGCCTTTGAATCCCGAATCTCGTTCATTTTGGAAGAACTCGGCAAATACCAATCCGCTCAACCGCTCCACGACATTCGGAAGGAGTTCTCCCCCGAACCGGTCTTTCAGCGCCCTGCGGCCGTCAGCGAAGTCGAAGAAGATCTCATCGAGTTGATCGAGGTCGACCCCGTCTGGTTCCCACACCACATCGAAGTCGCCCGGCTCCTCTTTGGCTGTGGCGAAACTTCCATTGATCCAGACTCGCGTGCATCCGGCGTTGGCGAGCAGCGCTAGTGCCTCAGCCATGCCGTCGATGAGCTGACGTCGGCGCTTGTTCCAGCCGAATCGGTCGACGACCTCTTCCCACTCGGCATGGTGCTCGCCAGCAGGAAGTCGACCTGTCAACGGGTCGAACGCGGGTAGCGGCACGTCACAACAATATCATTGTGTTGATGGTAACGGCCAGAGATCTGACTCATTGAAGGCTGTCGGCTTCAAACCGCCAGCGTTGTTCTGGCCGCCACAGTGATTCCATCCACCGTCAACTGGGAGGTTCCATCAAGGCCTGGCCTCATTCTGAGAACCCACTCACTGCGCAGTGTCAGCGGAGCCTTACTGCCACCCACGGCAGTCGCAGTCGCCGGAGCAACTGCAGGCTCAGGCATTCAGGACCAGACCAGCCCCTCGCTTATCGCGTTCGGGCGAAGACGGTAGCCACTCACCCCAAGAGATTTCTCCTGCCTTGGGTAACCGACGGAACCATGGCGGGCTGAGGGACATCGGCCTTGGTGTGAAGACTCCCCCTGCGAGTGGTCTGGATGTTCCAACTACCCGGTCAGGGGATCAAGCCAGCCCTAGTTCGCTTGGCCGTGCTGCCGGAGTGCCTCTCGGATGGCCTCGGACACGCTCACCCCCTGGGCGGACGCCCGAAGCAGCACGTCACGCTTGAGTTCAGGATCGGGTCGAACTGACTCCACGGTCGATGGCGAAGAACCCAAGGC
>JBAXAR010000196.1:0-2349 GCA_037142475.1 Actinomycetes bacterium | reverse complement strand
TCGATGACGCGTGCCGCAGGGAGCCCAGCGAACCTCCCAAGCGTGGTCAACCCAAGCCGCTGGCAGACCGAGGCCAGCTCGGGGCGACGAAGCGTCGCTATCGAGAACGGAGCAAGGAACTCCCTGGTCGCTCCAGCGCTGACGATCTGATCAGCTCGCGCCGCAAGGAGCGCGGCGAAGAGCCCATCGGCAGTTCCCGCCTGCAGCGGACTCTCTGCCCGCTCCAGGAGCGGCGACAAGTCATCACGCACGATCGAGAGCACCGCTGCCTCGCCACCGAAGAACCGACTTGGAGATCGAGCAGGGAAGGCGGCGAGGCCAAGACGAACCGGGCGGACGAAGGGGCACCGCTCTCTCACTACCTCGAGGAGATCAGCGAAGAGGCGGATCTCTGCGGAACGAGGGCCCTCGACTGAAAGCCCCGGACACCACAGGACCGCCACGCGCTCCATCGATCAGCAGCGCTCCTCAGCCAGGGCCACCGAACCATTTGACGAGGGAAGCCAAACCACCACAGGCCCACCCTTCATTGCGTCCCGACGATGCTCCACGAGAACCTTGGCCCGACGTGCAGCGAGGCAACCATCGCCGAGTCCAGCGCCATGCCATGACGACGAGATGATGGTCATCTTCATCTCTGGTGGTACTGGCCATCGATCGGCCTTGTCGGTCACCACAATCAAGGCCACGCGCCGCTCTCGGACCCGGGCGACCAGTCGACGGGCCGCCGAATAGCTCACTCGCGAGGGTGGAGAAAGGAGAATCATCTCAACCCCATCAGCCAACTCGGCCGCCGCGTCCGCCCACACCCCTCGTTCCCGTGGCACGAAGATTGTGCGCCGCAGATCAAGGCCCAACTCGGCCATGGCCACCACGCCGGGATCCTCGAGGCCAATCGCCGCACACCAATGACCCCGCGATGACGCCTCTGCCACCATGCTCACGCCCAGGGATCTCACTCCTGATCCCGGCGCACCCGAGATGACCGTGGTCGTACCACGCTGTATTGATCCCCCCGGCAGGAGCGAAGCCAGCGCGGGGCTGACCGGCAGAGTCCGCGCCGAGGCGGCGATGACCGGTGAGACCTTCTGGCGGAGTGCTTGGGGAAGGGCTGGCCGCTGTGGCCGAGTGACGGTGGTGGATTCAGAAGCGAACATACGTTCGACTCTAGCCACCCGCTGTACCGCACGGCCAGAGCCCTTAGTGATGTCAGACTGATAGGGGCTACCGAACCAGCGAGGAGGGAACCGCCGTGAACGAATTCGACACCGACTTTCTTGGCGGGACTGACACCCTCCAAAAGACCGATATTCCCTGGGACGTGATCCTCTGGAATGACCCCGTCAGTTTGATTTCCCTGGTCGTCCGGGTGATCCGGAAGGTGTTCGGCTACGACAAGGAAAAGGCCGAACGCCTCACCATGGCAGTGCACCAAGAGGGAAAGGCCGTCGTGTGGAGCGGTGACAAAGAGACGGCTGCCGCCTACTGTGTCGCCCTGCATGGCTATGCCCTGAGCGCCACCATCCAACCGACACGATGAGCGAGCCCTTCATCAGGACTCCGACCGGGATTGCGGTGGACCTCGTCGCCGACATCCGATCATGGCTCGCTGAGTCGGCGATCTCGGCGTCGGGTGATGCCACCAGCCTCGGGAACCCCGTGCACCGCCGATTGCTCGGACCCATCGATCTCACCGCTGATCATGACGATCCCCTCGCTGAACTCCAACGACAGTTCGCTGTTGAGGGCTCGCTGGGCGTCATGGTGGCGACGGCACAGTCCTCAGAGCTCACTGAGGAGGAGGCCGAAGAGTGGATCCGGGCGCTCCAACTGATCTTGGCCGCCACGGCGGCACGCATGGCGCTGATCGACGAGGACGACGTCGCAGCCCTCCGAGGCCATGATGCCTGGTCAGTCACCACGTTGCAGGCGCTGATCTCGCTCTTGATCGACGCTCTCGATACCTGAGCACGAGAACCAATGATGAGTACCGCCAAGAAGAAGGACGCCTGAGATGTGCGGACGAATCGCCCTGTTCACCCCGCCGGCCAGGATGGCTCGGCTGCTCGACGCAACCCTGGCGGCCGGTTGTGATCCTGAAGGCCACCCAAGTTGGAACATCGGGCCGACGCAGAGGATCGATGGGGTTCGAGCCATCGAGGGAGATCGGATTCTCGATCGATACCGATGGGGGTTGATCCCCTCGTGGGCCAAGGATGCCTCGATCGCAACACGGACCTTCAACGCTCGCTCTGAGACGGCTGCATCGAAACCCTCATTCCGTTCCGCCTACAAGGTGCGGCGACTTCTCGTACCCATCGATGGCTTCTACGAGTGGGACCGCCGAGC
>JBAXAR010000195.1:0-2392 GCA_037142475.1 Actinomycetes bacterium | reverse complement strand
ACTCGGAGTTTCGCGAGTCCGCCGAGCACGTCTCGACCAACATCCTCGCGGACAGACTTCGACTCCTCACGTCGCTCGGGATCATCGAGCGCACCAATCCGGACGGAGCAGCCCGCAACAACGCCTACCGGCTCACACCGAGTGGTGCGGCGCTGCGGCCAGTACTCGAGGAACTCGGCAGGTGGTCGCAGACCTACCTCAGGCGGTACCACTCGGACATGGTCGACAGCGTCTGACGCACTTCCTTCCGACAGGCGCCCCACCCAGTCGCCTGATGGCCATAGCTTCACAGGCTCTGCACGAACCCGCTTTCGAACTCTCCCCTACGGTCGCCGAGCCTGTGTCCAGCCGTCTGCACCTGTGCGCCGGGTCGACGTGTTGAGTTGCAAGTTGCAAGTTGCAAGTCAACGGGTTAGATTGCGATCTGCAACCTAAGACCATCGAGTGAGGAGCGAGCGCACGTGACCGACGCAACGAAGCCTGTCTACGGGCTGGTGCAATTGAACATGAAGAACCCCCAGGAGTTCATGGAGCGCTACGCGCAGCACGTCTTCCCCATCTTGGACGCATGGGGGGTCGAGATGATCGCTGGCTCGACGACGCCGGCCACCAAGGAAGGTTCGTTCAGTGGCAACTGGGCTGCCGTCCTTCGCTTCCCGAGCATGGAAGTTGCCGAGGCCTGGTACTACTCAGCGGACTACGAGCCCTTCAAGAATCTCCGCATCAACGAGCTGACCGATTCTGGAAGCCTCGTCTTCGTAGAAGGTCGCTGAGTAGTTCGATGCGGAAGCTGAAGGGCTTCGGTGAATCTCATTCGAACCCATCATCAGGTTGCCGTTGGGCGAGTCCGCATGACATGACGTCGTGTCACGCGTGCTGGGCCGTCAGCACCCTGCGCCACCGGAACGACACAGGGGTTCGAACGTAGTCCCATCACTTCCGGAGCCGGGTATCCGACGGGTCCTGCAGCGCCCATATTGGCGCTCGGCTCAGACCTCGACACCGCATAACCCCTGTTCAGAAGGCCCACGAGGGGTTCGAACATAGTCCCATTACCTCCACCGATCGTTGTCGGAAATCCAACGTTCCCTGGTCACGACCTGGTTTTCATTCGCATTTCCTGGCCAAGCAAGGCCTAGGCGTTCGAACCCCCGCGTCGCTGTGCACGGAAGTTTCAAGAGTGTGTGTGCCTGCAGGCTGGTGTCGGCATTCCTCACCAGAACTGTGGTCCACCGATCATTGGCAGTAAGTGGAACGCTGAATCCGTCGAAATCGGGAACGTTATGGGCATCGCACCGGGCCCACTCCCCCAACGCTGCGACCAATGTGATTGGGACATCAGGATCGGTGCCCTTCACCCAGTCGAGGGTGAGCATTGTGTTGTCGTTCCGCTTGATCGGCCGCGTTCTCAATCCGCGACTCCATGTGGGGGACTCCCTCCCCGAAAAGTATCAAGTGATACTCTGACGCCGTGACAGCCCGTTCGCCCAGTGGATCACCGGAACAGAAGGCGAGCGGTGGTCGTGAAGGGATCGCCCTGACGGCCGCTGGGTCCACCTCCTCCTCACCCGGCAAGCCGTATAGGAAAGGTGCCCCCAATGTCGTTGTGATCGTCCTCGACGACACGGGGTTCGCCCAGTTGGGTTGCTACGGATCCGACATCGCCACGCCGTCTATCGATGGCCTCGCCTCGCAGGGCGTCCGGCTCACAAACTTCCATACCACGGCGGTGTGCTCGCCCACCCGGGCCTGCCTGCTGACCGGACGCAACCATCACCGGGTGGGTGTCGGCATGCTCCCGGACCTCCCGATGAACTTCCCCGGGTACACCGGGCGCATCCCGAACGAGGCGGGGACGCTCGCCCAGATACTGGCGGAGGACGGCTATGCCACCTTCGCGGTCGGCAAGTGGCACCTCACCCCCCGCGATCAGCGGTCGCCGTCGGGCCCCTTTGACAACTGGCCCCTCGGCAAGGGCTTCGAGCACTACTACGGCTTTCTCGGTGGCGATGCGAACCACTGGGCCCCCGAGCTCGTCAGGGACAACAGCTACGTGGACCCTCCCCGGACTCCGGATCAGGGCTACCACCTGAGCGAGGACCTTGCCGACGAGGCAATCACCAGGCTGCGTGAGCTGCACCGCAATCAGCCGGCACGGCCGTTCCTCATGTGGCTGGCGCTCGGCGCCACCCACGCCCCCCATCACGTGACACCTGAATGGAGCGATCCCTACCGCGGACAGTTCGATGCCGGATGGGACGAATGGCAGAGCCGAACGCTCGAGCGACAGATCCGCCTCGGCATCGTCCCCCCGGACACCGTGCTGCCGTCTGCGTCGGAGCACGTGCCCAACTGGGAAAGCCTCGGAGTCGACCATCGCCGCCTCTATGCC
>JBAXAR010000194.1:0-2580 GCA_037142475.1 Actinomycetes bacterium | reverse complement strand
CTGAGATTCAACTCGTTCAGAACTGCGGGCATGTCCGGTTGATATCGGAACGTGAGATTCACAATATCGATATTGCCTCGGAGCGGACCAGGGTCACCGCCACCATCACCGGACTCGGGTTCATCAAGCATCAACTCGGCAGCCCGCTCAACAGTCGGCTGCAGTTGAACCACGGTGCCTACCCCTGTGACAAGTGCCGCGATCCCAGCAATAACGAGACGGTTCTTCAAAGGTTTCTCCAAGGAGTAAGGGGGCGTTTGTGCCGAGTGAGAATGTAGTTGCGTAGGCCTTCTCGCGGGTCGACAGCCGAGTGCGTCAGTGCGATGCAGCGACGAATCGCTGTCCTAGGAGATCTGCGACAGCCCGAGGTTGAGGACCTCAACCGGGAGGCAATCCGTGCAGCCCGGGTCGCTCGTCGCCGCTGACCAGGTCACGGTCCACTGGCTTCCGTCGACGAGCGTGCACGTCTGTCCGCTACAGGTGTAGCCATAGGCGCCCATCTGGGATGACTGGATCTGCTGCGGTTCCCAGTACCAGTTTGAGTAGTCCGAGCTGGATTGGTCCTGGCTCCACAAGACCGGAATCTGAAGACCGTTGCCGCTCCCAGCCTGATTCGCAGTCTGCATGCCGGTCACCCCCTGCATGCTGTTCGAGTTCTTCACCGCCATGCTGAGGTAGCAGGGGCTGTAGGACAGTTGGTAGTTCTGACCTGAGGTGCCACTCGAGTAAAAGATTCCGTTCGCTGTTCCACATCCACTGGCGCCCGAGAAGTTGACCGCTTCCCCCGAGATATGGAAGTTCATATTGAAAGGGGAGGGGGTTTGGGGGGTGGACCACGAGTAATAGCCCGAGAGGAGCCATGGGTCGCCACTGACTGGGTCGGACCATGCGATCGGGCACGAAGCACCCGGGAAGCAGTAGGTCGCGTTCGTGATCGTGGCCCAGTTACCGCAGTTCAGATACCACTGACCGAGGACGAGGCCGGCCGCGTTGTTGGTGTTCTGTGGTGGCGGGGTGTACCAGCTGAGGTTGGCCGCGCTTGGGTTGCACATGAGCAGGTTGGCCTGCAGGAGTCCGGTCAGCGCCACCGAGCCACTTTGGTTTGTGTAGGGCTGAAGGACATTGCCGTCATACAACCCTTGGTCGACCGGGCCGCCCTGACCGGTCAGGAAGATCGCGGGCGGGCACGGGTTGGTCGGCGGAGGGGCCGACGCGCCGCTGGCCTGATTGGAGGCGATGATCCCGTTGGCACATCCGTTGGCGTCGAAGATTCCTGAGTACTGGTAGAGGACGCCGTTGGTTTGCCAGGTCGATCCACCGCTTGTCACCGCGTCCGGGAGACTGGCCATTGGGGTGGCAGCGTCGAGGCCAGCGGTGCCGGTAAGCGCCGCACCGATCGAGGTGCCATACGGGAGTGCAGGACTCGTGATGGCGCGCCCGGCGATTGTTCCCGATGCTGTGGTCGTCGGGTACGACTGAGGGGCGATCGGCGTGTCGGTGAAGAGGAAACTCAGTGCCGCCTCATAGAGCAGGCCCACCCGCCAGGCGTAGACCTGTGCCAGTTGGTACTGGGCCAAGTTGTAGGTCGTGGTCTCAGCCGCCGTCGAGGTGGTCGGGCAAGCGCCGTCGGTCAATGTCTTGCAGTAGCCGTACCAGGTGCCCGGGATACCGCCGAAGGAGTCGATGTTCGTGCACTCGGTGGACTGGCCCCACGAACAGTTCGTTGTGGCGTGGTCGTAGTTCAACTGGTTGACCATCGACTCGAGCGAGAAGGCTTGCTGTAGAACGCCGAGCGAGTTCTGGAACTGTTCAGCAATCGTGTTGTTGTACTGATCAAAGAGGGGGACCACGTTGTTCCCTTGGCTCTTCGTTTGTTCAGCCTGTGCTTGGAGTTGCTGGGCTTCGCTGCTCCAGAGCATCACGAGTGATGACGTTGGGCTGGGGGAGATGGCGCTCCGAGGGCACGCGGTGGTCGAGCACGCTGTGACGTTCACGGCGGAGCCGGAGAGGCTGTTGAGGTTGTCCGCGAATGGTTGAGCCTCCGCCGTCGATGCAGAGACAGTTGTCAGGAATGTCTGGCCGCTGGCCGAACCCGCGATGGAAGCTCCAGAGACGGCCGAGTAGTTCGAGTTCCAGAAACCCAAGTTCTGCATGAAGTTGCCGAAGATGCCTGCTCCACCGAGGTTGGTCGGTGAGATCACCTCGATGGCGTTGTTGTAATTGGTCAGGTCGAGATTGGTCTGGGCGTTGGCCTCGTCCACCATCAATTGGTAGATCTCGTTTTGTTGGAGGGCGTACTGAACCTGGAGGTTTTGGATCTGGCCTTCCTGGTCGGCGAGTTGCGCGTTGACGAGGGCGAACTCGGCCTGGATGCACGCGTCGCCGGCATTGCCGCCCATCAGTGCGACGGCGTTACTGGTGGACTGGCCAACGTCGGCGAGTACTGGACCAACGACGGGAACGAGGTTCAGGAAACCCGAAGCGATGCCAAGGCCGGCAGCGGTCGATGCCATCACCGAGCCACATCCCGAGCTCGAAGTGCCGGTCGTTTGAATGGGTACCAGAGTGGGTGATGTGGTC
>JBAXAR010000193.1:0-2623 GCA_037142475.1 Actinomycetes bacterium | reverse complement strand
CGGTGGAACACCGAGCTTCGCCTCTGGGACTGTCACGGCCCTGCACCAGTCGATCACCGCATCGGACAGCTCAGGGAGCGACTCAGAGGAACTCGTCGACCTGATCGAGACCAATGCTCCGATTCAACCGGGAGATTCCGGTGGTCCACTCGTCAGCCTTGATGGCCGAGTGATCGGCGTCGATACTGCTGCCTCCGACGGCTATAGCTTCTCGACCGGAGCGGCCCAGGGGTTCGCCGTCCCGATGGATACCGCCGTGGCCATCGCCAAACAAATCAATGGGGGGCACGGCTCGAGCACCATCCATATCGGCCAGACCCCCTTCTTGGGCCTTGAGATCCAACCAGACTCGAGCACCTCGGTCTTCAGTAACCCCATTGGTGGCCAAGCATCAGGGGCCGACCCCACCGCGTTGAGTGGGGCCAGCGTCGGCGGCGTTCTCAGTGGTTCGCCTGCCGAAAAGGCCGGAATCACCGAAGGTGACACCATCACGGCGGTCAATGGGTCCCGGGTGGCCACCGCAGAGGAACTCACCAACCAGCTGAGCCGATTCCACCCAGGCGACACCGTCAGGGTCGACTGGGTGGACGCCAATGGGATGGATCGATCGGGTCGAGCCACGCTGGTGGTCGGGCCGGTGGGCTGAGCCCCCTATGGCCGGATCCTGGGTTCGTTCATCAACTCGTTGATGGGTCCGCCGCCTGAGGGGTCCAGCATCGGTAGGGTCGAGGTGTCTGAGGAGGCGCTATGACCGAAACCCCCACCACCGCTATCCAGTTGGGTGGCATTCGCCGCTACAACCTGATTGCCGGACTGGCCCACCTCGCCCAGGCCATTGTCATTCTGGTCTTGGCCAACGATTTTTCACTGCCGGTCCAGGCCAGTTTCATGACGGGGCCTCCCGGGACGGTGGGGCGCGACGTGGTGACCCTGTTCAGCCTCCCGGTGGCTTGGTTGGTGGCGGTCTTCTTCCTGATGTCGGCGATCGCTCACTTCGTGGTGACTGGGCCAGCGTGGGGACGCTATTCGCACGACTTGCTCGAGCAGCGCAACCCATTCCGGTGGCTTGAGTACTCACTGAGTTCGTCGCTCATGATCATCCTGATCGCCGAACTCGTGGGCATCGATGACATCGCCGCCTTGATCGCCCTTATTGGGGTGAATGCCTCGATGATCGGATTCGGCTGGCTGCAAGAGCGCTTCGAGTCACCCGGTGGGGGTTGGTGGCCCTTCGTCTTGGGTTGCGGCGCTGGGATCATCCCGTGGGTAGCCATCGGCGTCTACCTCGCCGGTCCCGGATCATCGAGTTCGCCCCCAGGGTTCGTCTACGGGATCTTCTTCTCGCTATTCGTCTTCTTCAACCTCTTCGCCCTCACCCAGTGGCTGCAGTACAAGAAGGTCGGCCGCTGGGCCGATTACCTCGTCGGCGAGCGTTCCTACATCACCCTCAGCCTGGTGGCGAAGTCGCTCCTGGCATGGCAGATCTTCGCCTCGACCCTCGCGTCGGCCTCGGCGGGCTCGTAAGCACACCGACATTGGCCAGCGGGTCTACGCCATCAAAGGCGACAGGCCTCCTGGTCTCAACGCTCTGAGGGCTGGAGCCACCGATGAGCATCGGTGGGCTCCCAGCCCTCGAGTCGGTTCAGGAGCGATTCAGGATCTGCGTCGACGATGATCATGGCTCGGTGCTCCGGCCGGATCAGGCCCTCGGCGGCTGCATGGTCGAGGAACCGTTCGAGATGTGAGAAGTAACCCTCCACATCAAGGATCCCGCAAGGTTTGGCGTGGACACCAAGCTGCGTCCAAGTGACGACTTCAAAAAACTCGTCGAGCGTGCCGAAACCGCCCGGCAACATGATGAAGGCGTCTGACGCATCCGCCATCACCGCTTTGCGCTCATGCATGGTGGCGACCACTCGGAGGCTGGTAAGGCCATGGTGGGCCGTCTCTTTATCCTCAAGGGCATGGGTAATCACCCCGTCGACTGCTCCCCCAGCGGCCAGCGCTGCGTCGGCCACGACCCCCATCAGACCAACGTGTCCACCGCCGTAGACGAGTCGCAGTTGCCTCCGAGCGACGAGTCCGCCTAGAGCCGAGGCGGCGTCGGCGAACCGCTCATCGACGCCCATGCTTGAACCGCAATAGACCGCTACTGCGGATAGATGCGTCATGCGAGGCTCAACGTCTGAGATATCACCACCGTGAACCTACCGCTCCGACGGAACGCACTCGAAGACAGTTGATCTGACCCCACCAACGCCAAGCGGCCTCAATCGACGCACCCCGCTCGAAGCATTCAGCGCCCGCGAGAAGGCAGTGCCCACGGGACCCAAGATCGATGCCAACGGTTATCGGATCCGTCACGACAAAGTGGACCTATCGGGCTGCGTCACTGTTCGTCATCGAGGCAAGCTCCACCACATCGGGCTCGGTCGGCCCTACTCAGGCTGGAGGGTCATCATGCTCATCAACGGGCTCGATATCCGAATCCTGGGACTCGATGGATCACCACTGAGGCACCTCACCCTGGATGCAACAAAGGACTACCAGCCACAAGCGTGAACGGCAGTCCCTTGTCTACGATGTCTTGAGACACCTGTCTCCGATGTCTCGCGACATCACA
>JBAXAR010000192.1:0-2627 GCA_037142475.1 Actinomycetes bacterium | reverse complement strand
GTCGTGGAGCGTGTCTCGCTAAGGGAGGCGGCGGCGATCCTGGCCGATGAGGTCGACAGAGTGGCTGTGAGCATCTGGGGAAATGCTTAGGCGAACACAGACCGATAATTCGGGAAAATTCAATACGATTCACGCCTACCCGAAGGGCGGATTCAGCTTCGGATTCTGATCCGGCATTGCGGTCCCGAACTTGAAGTTTGAACGTTTTTAGCTTTGGCCAGGCCGGGGACCTTGTTATCGCGTGTCGGAAGGTACATCCACAGGACCCTCAGATCCTTGGCGAGGTGGTGCTCAACGACCGCAGCCACCGCTGCGTCAGAGTGCGCGTCGCCACACGGCGCTGGCGGGGCGACGCAGAGTGCCACCCGAAGCGGCGAGGTAGCCCCAGCGAGTTCGTCGCCCAAGCCGATGAGTGCTCGGATGGCGACCTTCTCGCTGTGGCGCTCGCCTCGGAACTCGTCGAAGGTGAAGTCAGCCCAGTTGGCGGCCGCCGAGCGCATCGTTGACAGTACGAACGGCCTGCGGCATCGATCAGGCGATTCACCGAGCCCACCCGTGGGTCGTGCGCTGAGGGTTCAATATTCGCCAGAGCCCGCTGAGCGGGCCCGGCCTTCAGCACCAAGGCGCGTTGGGTGAGAGCGATAAGCCCAATTGTCGTATCGGGTCTGTAGCCTTGCGACGTGGGGAAACTTCGTGATCTCGTCGAGGAGCATCATGAGGAGATCGTGAGGATCGCTCGCGCCAACAAGGCATCTGACATCAGGATCTTTGGATCCGTCGCCAGGGCAGAAGATGGCGAGGAGAGCGATGTGGATTTCCTCGTGGATATGGAGAAGGGGTCGAGCCTGTTCGATCTCGGAGGAATCCAGTACGAGCTCTCTCTCCTGCTGGGAGTCGACGTTGATGTGGTTTCTCGCGGAAGCCTGAAACCCAGGGACGCTCACATTCTCGAAGAAGCAGTAGCGCTGTGAGTAGGTCGGACGACAAGCGACTTGAGGACATAGCGGAAGCAGGCGAGCAGATCGCCGCCATCGTCGCAAGGGGCCATCAGGCTGTACGTGAGGATCGCGTTTTGGAATTGGCGCTCGAACGGCTCCTCGAGATAGTCGGCGAGGCGATGTCAAAGATGTCCGTCGAGTTCCGTGATGCCCATTCTGAGGTTGAGTGGTTGCGAGTGATCGGGATGAGGAACCTCCTGGCGCACGCCTACCATCGAATTGAGAGTGAGTTGGTATGGACGGCAGCATCTGAAGACATGCCTGCTCTCCTCAACGCGATGGGGTTGCCCTCCGCCCCTTAGGAGACGGCATGGGGTCTGCATCGATTGTGCCTCTCTCCAGGGTCTGCTCAGGATTGAGGGGCCCCACAACCTTCAGATCGTCCGTCAGGAGCGATGTCCACGGGTCGCACAACCACACCGAATTTCTTCGACCAGACGAGAAATCTAGGGGTCTGCCGCCGCATCGGCTGATTCATTTGCCTGCGTTCCTCACGTTGCATGAACAGGAGGTGCACCGAGCCAAAGTGGAAGATGGCATGGCTTTCCGGTGGGAGACCTGGCCCCATCCATCGACGAGCGTCGTTTCAGCTCTCTGGCTGCAGATCTCACGGTGGGATGCACGCAGAGATTGAGGAAGGAATCTTCTCGGGGATCGGCTCACTCCCGGGCTTGCGAGCATTGCCTCGCAGGAAGGAGCAAGGGAACCGTGAGGAAGTCAGTCGAAGCCGAATTCCGAGCCGACGTTGGACCCGCCCCTCAGTCAGCGTGGGAACGCAGCACGGCCTCATCGTCTGGACGAGGACCGTGGCCACCGGTGGTGCTCGGCGGATGGAAACTTGGCGTGAGGCCGCCCACGAGCGCGGCTTCAACGGTGGAGATCCGCTGTTCGAGACCCCCTGATGCCACGACATAAGGGATGCCCCTCACGGCGAGATCGGCGAGAATGACTCCCTGCATCCGAGAGCGCCACTCGGCAGTGTCGCGCCAGCCATCCTGCTCAAACTCGATGTCGTCGTCACAGACCACCGTGAGGCCGTAGCGGCCGATGCAGCCTGCGGCCATCTCGCGCAGCTCCGGCCGGCTGTCGCGGTCGTAGAGGTGCGAGAAGGTCATGGTCGTGATGGCGTTGGTGTCGCAGAAGATCCAGCCATTGGTGCCTCGCCTCGCCTCCTCCTCCCGGGTCCGGTGGACCCTGGCGATCTCCACGTAGTCGTCAAGGTCGAGCCTGCCGTCCTTGAGCTCGTAGTGCTCTCGGCCGTATTCATGGACCCAGGTGGTGCCGAAGTGCTCCGCCAGCGCCTTGGCCAGTGTCGACTTGCCGGTGGACTCTGCTCCCATGAGGACCACCAGCTCACCAAGGTGGCGGCTGATGCGCTCGTCGACAAGGTGTCGGTTGCCATGGGGATCGGCACGGATGATGGTTCCGGACAGGGTCGACCAGTCGCGTGTCAGCCGGACGTGCGCCGCGCCCATGGTCTCGGCGAACCCGTCGCCGTAGTCCTCTCCGGTCACCACCATGTCGACCGTCAGGCCGAGCCCGTCGAGGAGGTCGCGGCAGAAGGCTCGATGGACCTCATCGTGTGCGTCGTTGGCCGGCGGGTCCTTTGGGGCGATCACCATGGCAGCC
>JBAXAR010000191.1:0-2634 GCA_037142475.1 Actinomycetes bacterium | reverse complement strand
GGGCTGTGCGGCATCGGCGCCTGCAATGCCTTCGGCGCTTCTAAAATCTTCGCCGTCGAGGTCAGCGCCACCCGTCTCCAGATGGTTAAGAAGTTCGCCCCCAAGGCGATTTTGCTGAACCCCACCGAGGTTGATGTCGTCAAGAAAATTCAAGAAGCCACCGAAGGCCGCGGCGTGGATGTCGCCCTGGAAATCGCGGGCAACGCCAAGGCCACCCAGACCGCCAAGGCCACCACGGCCAAGGCCGCAGCCGCCGCCAGCAAGGTCGCGAGCACTGCCCCAACCAATGCCAAGGACGCGACGGCAAAGGCCAAGGACGCCACCTACACCGTCGTCGGTCTCGGTGTCCTGGGCCTCAACAAGGTGCAGGCTCAGATTCAGGGCCTTCTCAAGGCTGTTCGCTCTGATGATCTTGCTGGGCGTATCAAGACGCAGGCGAGTGACGTTGCGAAAGCAACCACCGACACCGTCGCGAAGGCCGACGAGCGCTTCGAGGCAGTGATCACCAAGGTTGAGGAGCGCTTCGAGCCCCTCGAGGAGAAGCTTCCCGCACAGGCCCGTGACTTGTCGCGCAAGGCCCGTGAGGCTGGGCGCTCCGTGCGCAGCCAGGTGCGCTCGAAGGTTCTCAGCGACTGATCGCTGATGGGCGACAGCCCATCAGACCCATGGTCAACTCAGAAGCGGCTCGCCTCGGTGGGCCGCTTCTGACGTTGGCGGCCTCTCCGAGGGGAGACTCAGGAGCCGAAGGATTCAAGAACATCCCGCAAGGTGGTCTCGAGATCGATCGTGGGAGCCCATCCAGTCTCGGCTGTGAGCTTGCTGGAGTCACCACGAAGGACCGGGACGTCCACGGGGCGCACCAGCGAGGGATCCGTCGCGAGTTCTAATGACGTCTCGGCGAGGCGCAGCAGTGAAGCAGCCACTTCAGCGATCTCAACGTCGTGCCCGGAACACACGTTGTAGATCTCCCCAGAGCGGCCCGACACGACCAAGAGACGGTAGGCAGCGACGACGTCGCGCACATCAGTGAAGTCTCGACGGGTACTCAGTGTGCCCACCGGGAGCGAGCGTGAACCAGCCGCCACTGCGTCAACAATTCGCTTGGCCAGCGCTGGCACGGCGAACGTGGGCGCCTGGCCAGGACCCACGTGGTTGAAGGGGCGGGCCACGATGACCTTCTGGCCGAATCCCCGGGTGGCCTGGAGTGCCACCTGTTCGGCCGCTGCCTTGCTCGCCGCATAGGGCGACGCTGGCTTAACCTCGGCGGTCTCGCTCAGGGGCAGATCGTCTGGTCCGACGATGCCGTAGACCTCGGCGGAGCTCACCACGAGCACCAGGCAGGCGTGCTCAAGCTGCCGAGCTGCAGCAAGAACATTGGCCGTGCCAATGACGTTCACGCTGAGGACATGCGCCGGAGCACTCCACGAATCACCAACATGGGCGAGTGCAGCAAGGTGATAAATCACCTCAGGTTGAGCGGCAACGACAGCAGCGGTCACTGCGTCCGCGTCGGTGACATCGGTCTCGAGGTCGATGATCGAGACCTCGTCGCCCTTCGAGACCAGGTGATCCTCGAGATGGCGGCCGACGAATCCCCGACCTCCCGTGATCAGCGCTCGCATCGCAAGGAGACTACCCGCCCACGGGCGAGGGGGTCAGACTGCTGGCGATCGAGCCTGCTGCGCAGGGCGATAAACAGTCCCGGCCCCTAGGATGCGAGCACCATCGCCCGGACGAAGAATCGGAGTTACCGTGAGTGAAGAGGCGGCACAGCAGAGAAGCGAGCGGGCGCGGGTCTTCCGCCGCCGCCGAGCGACTCTCGGGGCCATCGCTGCCGTCGTTGTCACCATCGCAGCGGTCATCACCTTCTCCGGTGGATCAGACGAGACCCGCTCGGCCAGCTCGACCGCCGCCCCTGGCTCCCAAGTTCCGTCACATGCCGGCAAGACCACCTGGCTCGGGGTCTCTGGCGTCAAGGCATCGTGGGTCGTCGCCGAGAACCGTCGACCCGGAAGCAGGAACTGGCACATCGCACCATCGATGCCGCCGGATGGGATCCAGGGTTTCGCGAGCCGTGATTCGGCCAAGCTTGGTCAAAACGTGGGGCTCTACGTGACCACAGCGGCTCCGCACTTTCGCGTCGAGGCCTTCCGGATGGGGTACTACGGGGGCGATGGCGCACGCTCTGTCTGGCGCTCACCACAGTACGACGGCGTCACCCAGCCCTCCTGCATCTTTCGCCCCACCATTGGAGGCTCGTTCGTCAACATGGTCAGCTGCTCAAACTGGGCACGCTCGGCCACCGTCACCATCACAAAAACCTTCGTCCAAGGTGACTACCTCCTCAAGCTCACAAGCAGCACCGGCCAGGAGAGTTACGTCCCGCTCACTGTCTGGGATCCCACGAGCAAGGCCGCGTATCTGATCATGAATCGCACCTTCGCCGAGGCTGGGTGGAATGCCTACGGGGGCTACTCGATGTACCAGGGGCTTGGGAAGTGCCCCCCGGGGATCGCCAGCTACCCGGTCTGCAACCGGGCTCGAATCGTGTCGTTGGATCGCCCCTTCGACTCTGGCAACGGTGCCTCGGACTACTTCGGTAGCGAGTATCCCTTAGTCCAGTTCTGCGAAGAG
>JBAXAR010000190.1:0-2660 GCA_037142475.1 Actinomycetes bacterium | reverse complement strand
TGGCAGTCCCAACGGGATTCGAACCCGTGTCTTCACCTTGAGAGGGTGATGTCCTAGGCCTCTAGACGATGGGACCAGATCAGGTGCGCTGAGAGGCTTCAGCGCTTCTGAGCTCGGGGGGAAGGACTCGAACCCTCAATAACTGGACCAGAACCAGTCGTGTTGCCGATTACACCACCCCCGAAAGGTGGAAACCAGACAATAGCCGACCGAACAGGCAGCCTCCCTCGGCTCACCCCCCTGGATGAGAAATGCCGGACAGGCGCCCGTAGCCGATGATGCGACCCGCCGCGACCGCCAGCGTCTCCTTGGCAAAGAACGGGACGGTGGCCCATCCAGTGATCGGTGACGTGGCTGTTGGGTCTGGCCTCGGCGTGAAACCGAACGTCGAAGCAATGGCCATCGACCGTGCCTCATGGAACGGATCAGTGACCACCAGGACCGAGGTGACTCCTCGGGCCTTGAGCTGGGGAGCAACCGATGAAACGTTTTGGTAGGTGTCGGCACCCCCACCTTGGACGATGGCCGAGGCCGGGATGTGATGAGCCTCAAGATAGGACGCCGAGACTTCAGCTTCAGAGAACCGGTCGCCAGCGAAGCGGCCCCCGGAGACGGCTATGAGACGACTCTGGCCGCTGGTGAACGTCGCTGCTGCTTGGTCGAGTCTCGCCTGGAGATCAGGCGATGGAACCCCGTCATACTGAGCGGATCCCAGCACGATGACTGCGTCAGCAGGAAGCGACGACTGCTTCCGGCTCGTGAGCCAAATCTGAGAGGCGGTGACTGCGAGGTACACCACGATCACTGCGAGCAGCGCCGTCATGACTTTCAACGCAATCTTGAGGGGAAAGAGAATCACCCCGTCGCTCGATCGAGCGCGACCCCCAGACGTCGACGGACCTCATCTCGACCCAGCAAGCTGAGGGACTCGAAGAGTGGTGGTCCCACCGAACGTCCGGTCACCGCCACCCTGATCGGGGCCTGAGTTTTGCGGAGCTTGAGATCCATTGCATCACCCATGGCCAATGTGACCTCGTGGAGCGACGCAGCATCGAATGGTGCCGTCTCGTAGGCGTCAATCGCTGCGCGCAGGATCTCGGGAGCGCGGGGATCGTTGGTGATCACCTTGGCGGAGGCGTCAGGGTCGGTCGGGGCGTCTTCAAGAAAGAGAAAATCGATCATCGGTGGGATCTCGCTCAACATCGCCACCCGCTCTTGGACCAATGGGGCGATCTCGGAAAACACCGATGCGTCAAAACGATCCGCCGGCCACGGAGCCACCCATCCCTCGGGAACCCACGATGCGTGTTCGGGCTGGATCCAGGGGGTCGACCCCCTGGATCCAGCCCGAACACGCATCGTGGGTTCCCGAGGGATGGGTGGCTCCGTGGCCGGCGGATCGTTTTGACGCATCGGTGTTTTCCGAGATCGCCCCATTGGTCCAAGAGCGGGTGGCGATGTTGAGCGAGATCCCACCGATGATCGATTTTCTCTTTCTTGAAGACGCCCCGACCGACCCTGACGCCTCCGCCAAGGTGATCACCAACGATCCCCGCGCTCCCGAGATCCTGCGCGCAGCGATTGACGCCTACGAGACGGCACCATTCGATGCTGCGTCGCTCCACGAGGTCACATTGGCCATGGGTGATGCAATGGATCTCAAGCTCCGCAAAACTCAGGCCCCGATCAGGGTGGCGGTGACCGGACGTTCGGTGGGACCACCACTCTTCGAGTCCCTCAGCTTGCTGGGTCGAGATGAGGTCCGTCGACGTCTGGGGGTCGCGCTCGATCGAGCGACGGGGTGATTCTCTTTCCCCTCAAGATTGCGTTGAAAGTCATGACGGCGCTGCTCGCAGTGATCGTGGTGTACCTCGCAGTCACCGCCTCTCAGATTTGGCTCACGAGCCGGAAGCAGTCGTCGCTTCCTGCTGACGCAGTCATCGTGCTGGGATCCGCTCAGTATGACGGGGTTCCATCGCCTGATCTCCAGGCGAGACTCGACCAAGCAGCAGCGACGTTCACCAGCGGCCAGAGTCGTCTCATAGCCGTCTCCGGGGGCCGCTTCGCTGGCGACCGGTTCTCTGAAGCTGAAGTCTCGGCGTCCTATCTTGAGGCTCATCACATCCCGGCCTCGGCCATCGTCCAAGGTGGGGGTGCCGACACCTACCAAAACGTTTCATCGGTTGCTCCCCAGCTCAAGGCCCGAGGAGTCACCTCGGTCCTGGTGGTCACTGATCCGTTCCATGAGGCACGGTCGATGGCCATTGCTTCGACGTTCGGTTTCACGCCGAGGCCAGACCCAACAGCCACGTCACCGATCACTGGATGGGCCACCGTCCCGTTCTTTGCCAAGGAGACGCTGGCGGTCGCGGCGGGTCGCATCATCGGCTACGGGCGCCTGTCCGGCATTTCTCATCCAGGGGGGTGAGCCGAGGGAGGCTGCCTGTTCGGTCGGCTATTGTCTGGTTTCCACCTTTCGGGGGTGGTGTAATCGGCAACACGACTGGTTCTGGTCCAGTTATTGAGGGTTCGAGTCCTTCCCCCCGAGCTCAGAAGCGCTGAAGCCTCTCAGCGCACCTGATCTGGTCCCATCGTCTAGAGGCCTAGGACATCACCCTCTCAAGGTGAAGACACGGGTTCGAATCCCGTTGGGACTGCCA
>JBAXAR010000189.1:0-2662 GCA_037142475.1 Actinomycetes bacterium | reverse complement strand
GCCGAGGACCACGAGGCTGATGGCCCCCAACGCTGCCCCCATGGCAGTCGAGATCGAGAGGACGACAGCCGCCAGGGTGCATGCGACCCCCGCAGAGATGACCTGACCAGGCCGCCATCCCGCCACCAAACCTCGGTGTTCGAGCGGACCGAGGCGGTAGTGACGCTCTCGCTCGGGACCCGTCATGATTCGTCGCTCCTTGCCGCAGAGCCCTTGAGGGCATGTGGTGATGGAGCGTCGGGCACCATCTCGATGCGAGGCCCGAGGTGGTCGTGGCCTATCCGCAGCGAGAGGGGCTTCATCGTTGGCGAACGCACCGGAGATGGATTCACGCGACGTGGTGATTCCTCGAGCCCAGCGGCGCGACCCGTCGAGGCCGCCTCGCCCTTGGGCCACTCGATGACCGGTGCGAGGGGTGGCTCATCGTTCGTCAATCCGGTTGGCGTGACGTGGGGGGTTGCGCCGCGCGTCTCCGATGTTCCTCCACGACCCGACGATCCCTGTGGTGTCTCCGATCCCTGGCCTCCCACCTGCGGACCCGGGTCCTGAGGCGATGATGACCGGCGTATCGGGGCTTCAGGAGGAGGCTCGTTCCGAGGTGCCCTCGCCGCCGCGCTGGAAGCCATCGGATCCGCTGGCCTTGCCTCCCCCACTCGGCCATCACCGTGGGGTCCATCCGGGATACCGCCCCGGCCGGGTCCAGAGGGGGAGCCTGATGAGCCTCTCCCCGCTGCCACCACCCCCACCGAGGCTTCAAGTGGGGCCGTCCACCGGCTCTTCTCCATCGCCATGTCGATCGCTCGACGTGGAGTTCCCCGCACCACTGAGGCCAAGGAGCGCTGTCGGAGCCCCTCGAGATGGCCCGCAGCGCTCTGCTCGAACATCGGAAGAACCTTCAGTAATGAGAACGGGGCGAAGGCGGCGAGGACCAGCAGCGCAAGGCCGGTCACCACCGTCGAGAACCCTCGCCCCGATGCGGTACCAAGGGCACCAACGGCCATATCGAGGACCACAACGACGACCAACTTTGACGCAATCAGAGCCACCAGAGTCTCGGCCAGACGCCGGGACCACGACGCCAGAGAAGGCCAAACCATGGCGATCAGCGTCAGTGGCAGAAACGCCACCGCGACGTAGATCGCCGCCGAGCGCACGACCAGCTCGACCCACAACAACAGGCCAGCAACCGCCACCAACACCGCTCCGAGCATCACGACGAAGGCTGGCGTGGCCGGTCCGTTGGTGGCGTTCTGCTCAGCGAGTGCCTTGGCGAGGGCGGTGGTGAGTGAGGTGAGTGATCCCGGGGTGGCCCCCGAAACCGCTCGACACAGTTCGTCAACGATGGCGAGGGCCATGGTGGCGAACTCGACCGCCGCTCCGGCCAACACCATGCCGAGGGGCAGTTGCACCAACGCCGCCCTCAGCAGGAGCCCTGGGCTCTGGCGGACGAGTGCGTGGATCGCAGCCGCCAAAAGCAGCGGAAGGGCGATGATGCCGAGCAGCGACTCGATGGCTCGATAGCGCTCGACGAACCACGGGGCTCGAAGCGAGACCGCCGTCGAAGATCCCAGTGCTCCTCCGATCTGCTCCAGCAGCCAGGCCGCCCCGTTGCCAACCCATGCGGCCATGGCATCAAGGGCTGCAGTGGCCCCCGTGCCGAAGATCGACGAACCAATACCGCTGATGCCCTGGCACAACGGGTCAGCCGCCGTGATGCCGAGACAGGTCGTCGGATTGGCGGCGTAGACCACCGTGGTGGTGCCGAGCAGCAGCACCATCAGTGGAGTCCGGTGCCGGCAGAGAAGAAGAAGTTGATCAGGATCGGAGCGGCGCCGATGAGCAGAGCCGCTCCACCGGCGACCATGACCGTCCGGCGTCCACTCACCGCTCCGTGAATGTTCTGAGACTGAGAGCCGAAGGCCCAGGTGACCGCCCCGATGACCACGGCAATCAGGGCCAAGATGAGGCCCCAGCCGGCGATCCCATTGGCCATCGACTGCAGAGTCCCGCTTCCGGGGAGCTTCTCGGGCTTTGGCGTCAAGGTGACCGCCAGTCGGATCATCGGGCCTCCGTGGTGCACCAGCATCTCGAGCATGGTCGTGTCCTCCTCGGGCTCAAGGACTCCACCGGGCCTCATGCACCGATCGGGCCTCAGCCACCGGTGCGCAACGGTCGCTCCGTGATGCGTCGACGACGGCCTCGAGAGCGGTGCCCGCAGACCGCTGCGTCTGTCATGCTTGAGACGTGGACGTGGACGTGGTCAGCGTTTCAGAAACTCTTCCGATGCCTGCCCTGATCGGGATAGGTGTTGGCGTTGCCGTGCTCGCCGTCATTCTCGGTATCGCCATCGGGCGACGGATGGGAACACGAGCACTCGCCCAGCGTCTGGTGGCGCTCGGGAGCAGGCTCGGATCCGGGCCACCGTCGGATGAAGCCTCAATCGAGGGAGCGCTCGGGTACCTCGAGCAAGTAACTGGGGCGGCAACCGAGGCCGTCAGCGAGTCCAGCGCGGACGCCATCAGACTCCGCCGATCCCTCGACACGCTCCCGCTGGGCTTGGTGCTCTGCGATGAGAGCGGGTCAGTGATCTACCGCAACGCCGTGGCCACCACCCTCATGGAGGCCCGCGGCGGCGATGCCCTCGCAGCCCAAGCGGTCACCG
>JBAXAR010000188.1:0-2685 GCA_037142475.1 Actinomycetes bacterium | reverse complement strand
GTGATGCAGCTTCTCGGACGAGCCAACTGGTGGTTTCCAGGCTGGCTTGACCGGTCACTGCCGCATCTCATGATCGAGTCAGACGACGAGAGTGATGCTGACTCGGCGGTTCCCGTCGTCGCCTGACCGGTGCAGTGACCCCGGAGAGGGTCACTTGCTCGATCGACCGCGGGCCGATCAGGGGGTCGGCGCCGCATCGAGAGCGTCTTGCTCGCGATATGAGGCGAGAAGATCGATCTCCTGAGTTCGGTGGGGGAACATCCACGCGACGAGGGTGGCTCCCACCACGATGGCGATCGCTCCTGCCGCATACGCCCAGTTCGCACCCTGAAGGAATGACTCCTTGGCCCCCTGAACGATCTGTGTGGCGTGATCGGGGTGTGCCTTGGCGACCTCGGACGCGCTTGAGAACGAGCGTTCGAGGAGATTGGTGACCTGTGGGGTGATGCTTTGGGCTGAATCAGCTCCGATCTTCGCCGCCACAGCGCTGGCGTACCCGGCGGTGAGAAGCGCTCCGAGGGTCGACTGCATAATGGCCCCGCCGAGGTCACGCTGAATATCTGCGGTACCCGAGGCCATCCCCGCTCGTCGCACAGGCACTGAGCTGGTAAGCGAGTGTGACGCGGGGGTTCCCGCAAGGCCCACGCCGGCACCCATGAGAGAGAAGGCAAGGGCGACTACCAGATAGCTCGAGCCCTCGTTCCACGTCAGGAGCATCACGAGGAATGCGCCAAGGCAGAGGGCATAGCCCGACAGCAGGGTGATCCTTGATCCGAAGCGCTCGATGATCAACGCCGAGATTGGGGCAACGACCAGCATGACCCCAGCGGCGGGGAGCACGGCGGCTCCGGCGGCCAAGGTTGAGTAGCCGAGGACATTCTGAAGAAATTGCTCTCCGATGAAGAGCGAGGCCATCAGGGTGCCGAAGACGATGACCCCCGCCACGGCGGCGACCCAGAAGATCCGGCGTGCCCCGTAGTGGAGGTCGAACAATGGTTCGGGTGCTCTTCGTTGCCGTGCGAAGAACGCGACCAAAGCGCAGGCGGCGACCCCGAGTGATATCACCGCCACTGTGCCCTCACCAGTGCTCGGCGCGAAGTTAATCGTGAGGACGAGGGCGACGATGCCGACAATCGAAAGTGCTCCACCAAGGTGGTCGACGGGGTCCGAGTTTTCATTGGCATGAGAGGGGACGAGGGCGACGGCCAACACAAGGGCGATGAGCGCGACGGGGAGTGTGATGAGGAAGACCGATCCCCACCAGGCGAAGGTGAGGGTCCACCCCGCCACCACGGAGGCCAGTGCCATCGCCGCCCCACCGGCAGCAGACCAAAGTGCGATTGCTTTGGTTCGGCTCGGTCCACGCCAGAGGGCGGTGATCAGGGCCAAGGTCGTGGGATAGGACATGCCGGCGGCCACACCGCCGAGGAAGCGAGCAGCGATAAGGACCGTGACCGAAGGGGCGTAGGCGGCGAGGACGGCAGCGGGGATTGAGAGGCAGACTCCGAGGATCAGCATCATCTTGCGTCCATAGCGGTCACCGAGGGCGCCGAGGTACAGCACCGTCCCAGCAAGACCGAGTGAGAAGCCAACACTGACGAGGTCGAGTCCTGTTTGTGAGGCCTCGAAGTGGACGCCGATCTGGGGAAGCGCCACGTTGGCGACGGCAAGGTTCAGGTTCGCCAATGCCTCAACGGCGATCAACGCCAGGAGAACCCATCCAGCCCGAGAAGGAGCCCCCGTTTCTGGTTTGAGTGTCGTCGGTGCGGTCATGGCGAAGCCTCCTTAGCGACGCCACCATTGTGGTGCCTCATCAGATGGTGCTTGATGATGGTTCAGCCGCGCCCACCCCCTGCGATTCGTCGCCCCCTACGATCTGAGAGCCGGGGATCGATTGCCGAGAGGGCTCACTATGGACGCAGGGAGATGGTGGGATGTCGATGCGTACTTCGTCGAGCGCCTCAGCCTGTCGGACGAAGCACTCGACGGCGCGTTGGAGCGGAGTGCGCGGGCAGGCCTGCCTGAGATCGCCGTGTCAGCGCCGCATGGAGCGCTCCTTGAGATCTTGGTCCGTTCCACCGGGTCGAGGCGGATCCTCGAGATCGGCACCCTGGGCGGCTACAGCGCGCTCCGCCTTGCTCGAGGTGCTGGTGACGACGGTCACGTCATCACCATTGAAGCTGAGGAGACCCATGCGGCGATCGCTCGGAACACTATCGAGGCGGCCGGAATGACCTCGAGGGTCACTGTCGTTGTCGGTCGAGCACTCACGGTTCTCGATTCGATGATCGAGGAGAGCGTCGAGCCCTTCGACTTCGTCTTTATCGATGCTGACAAGGAGTCCAACGTCGACTACCTCGATCGAGCAGTCACGCTGGGTAAGGCCGGATCGATGCTCTACGTCGACAACGTGGTGCGTGATGGAGCGGTCCTCGACGAGACCTCCGACCGCGGCGACGTGGTGGGGACGCGAGCGCTCTTTGATGCCCTCCACGGTCATCCCAGACTGACGAGTACCGCGGTTCAGACCGTTGGCACCAAGGGTTACGACGGCTTCGTCGTAGCGTTGATGACCGGATGAGGAACTGGCCCACGGCGCCTGGGCAATCACTGGGCATGCTCGTTCTCGGAGGAGTTGTGTCGTGACTGCACCGCGCTGTGCTCTTGAGTGGGCGGTGGTTCTCC
>JBAXAR010000187.1:0-2714 GCA_037142475.1 Actinomycetes bacterium | reverse complement strand
GGCGTCGCCGTTGGGTGCGTTGAGTACCGCCGATTGGACGGAAGGCTGGACACGCCAGCCCGCAGACTCGTTGAGCTGTGCGGGGTCGCAGCCGGATCCCGACGATGGCTGCACCGAGCTGCTCGTCACGCTCCCGTCGCTGCATCGCCTGATGAGCGACACCGAGGTGCCCTGCGTGAAGGCGCCGTACGAGCAGCCCGACGCATCTCCTCCAGCAGCAAGCGGCTCAGCCAAAGGCTTCGAGATGGTCCACTGTGATTCCCCGCTCGCGCCGAATGCGCGCATGCTTCCTCGGCTGATGGCGACGACCCCGCCAGACGGAGGCGAGGAGGAGAGCTGTGCTCCCTGGGCCAGGTTGATTGTCCGGCCGCTGGCAAAGCGCAGCTGATGGGTCTTTCTCACCAAGACGACCGGCTGGTCATCGACGACTGCCACCTGGCAACTCGCGATCGTGCATCCAGAGACCGAAAGTGCCGATCGCCTCGGGGAAGTTTCCGAGGCGGAGAGGAGGAGTACGGCACCGTTGGACGCAATGGCCATGGTGCCATTGGCGCCCATTCCCACCGACGGCTCCTTGGCATTTCGGCCGACCGTGACCGGGTCGGAGCTTGTGGTCGACGAGGCCCGTAGCGCTCCCTTCTGGGTACTCAGACCCAGCAGGCCTCCTCCCACGACGACATCTCCCACCTGAGCGCGCGTCTTGATCGCCGTACCGGACTTACAGCTGTCATCAGCGATCGGTTGCACCGACGCACTGCTCCAGAGCACAGAGTGGATGCCGTCGCTGGTCACATGCTGTTGCCGGTCCGGAACGCTGAGAGGGCAGGCCACGCCGCTCTCTGCGGTATCAACAAGGTGGACCTCAGCGGTAGAGCGGCTCGGGAGGACCCAAGCACCTAGGCCACGCTGGTCAACATGGGTCTGGCGCCAAGGACTGGCGATGATGATGGTCGCAATGAGGGCAACCGCACAGCCTGAGGCGATCGCAATTCTGAACCAACCGCCCCTGAGGCGATCACCGAGGCCGCGCTGACTCATCAGGTGGCCGCCGACACGGTGATCACGAATTTGCGCTTTCCGAAGACCACGGTTGCCCCGGTTCCGAGCGAGACAGGATCCTGTGGCGTGAGCGGGGTTGGTTCA
The DNA here is from genome assembly GCA_037142475.1 of Actinomycetes bacterium. Classification (GTDB taxonomy): domain Bacteria; phylum Actinomycetota; class Acidimicrobiia; order Acidimicrobiales; family RAAP-2; genus CAIUMH01. Next base: position 1,571 of record JBAXAR010000187.1, on the reverse strand, counting down.
GCCGAAGGAGAAATGCTGACAGAGGTGCCGTTCGTCGACCCGAGGTCGGCCACCTCGAGCTCGACGCCACGGCGCGTCAGCCGTAGATGGGTCTTCGAGATGGACAGTTCGGGATCAGCGATGGAGACCAACCGGAAGACAGATTCCTCTCCAATTCGGCCAGGATCACGACCAATGAACGCCACCTCCCCGTCGTTGAGTTCGATCGTCTCGCCAGTATCAAAACTGGCAATCGGCGCGTGCGTGACGGGGGTCGCCTCCACCCGGGCTTCAGCTGACGTTGACAGTGGTGAGGTCGATGCGACCTCCCTCGGTCGAACCATCGTCATGTCTGCCTCAGGAGCCGGCTCCGGGTCTGAGGGAATCGAGGATTGAGGGCCAGCGAGCAACGTTGCGTTCGCATCAAAGGCTGGTTCCGATGGCGGTGGGGCGAACCCGGACGGCTTGCTACCGGATGGTGGCATCGGGGTGGTGTCTCCCCTGCGATCGGCAGCGCTGCTCCTCGTGGTACTCACCAGAACCTGATCGGACTGGGACGTCTCAGTGACACCGTCAACCTGTCGAAGCGTGTGGTCCGGCGCGTCGCTCAACGGTCGTGCGTTGGGAGCAAGCACCCTCTCGATCGGGGCAGCGGACACTGCCTGAGCCGGAGTCGATGGCATCCCGAGCGCGGCATGAAGTCGCTCCATCACCGGAGCGATCACGCGACCAGTGACGTGGATCTCAACTCGTCGATGATCTTCTTCGATCGCGGCGATCCAGGTTTCAGTTCGTTTGATCAGGAGAAAGGGAATCCCGATGATGACCGGGGCGAAGACAATCCCAGTGATGAGGCTCCAGAGAGGTCGAGCGGTGCGAGCGAAGTGCAGGCGATCGGCTGAGGCTGCGACTGTCTGATACTCCGTTCCGGCCACTTCGAGGAGCCGATCGACCGCTTCACCTGATCGAATTTGCGGACACGGAATGACTTCATCAACACCAAGAGCGCGCGGCATCAGGACCCACCTCCCCGATCTTGGGACTCACGACCGCACACGATTTCCCTTCTTGGATACCGAAAATTATGACTTGCAAAGAGAAGTTGCATCTCTCAATGCAAATGAGATTAGCAATGTGCTCGGGCAGTGTCCACCGCCCGCGATGGGTCAGGAGGAGACGCCCTCCCGGAGTGATCAGACCTTTGCTTCGAGGAGCTCAAGGTCCTCCGCTGTCACCAACTGGACTGAGACCGCATATTCGACGAGGCGCGCCCGGCGCGATGACGCTAGGTCGGATACTGAGCCCTTGAGCCCTCGGACCCCGACCCTCGTGAGCTTGTCGCAGACGTTGTCGAGTTTGCGGTTGAACTTCGTTTCCGTCCATCCAAGCCGGGTGGCGGCTGTCGATGAGGCCGGGATCTTGGTGATCCCACTCGATCCCTCCCGCAACGCTGCCTCGGCAAGGACAACGATGAGGATCCTCTGATCCCTGGTCATCGCCACCACGCCCTCGGCTGTCCCAGAAGCCTCCACCCCAGCGCGCACGACTGGTCGCAGCGGCGGATCCTCCACGGTCAGGCAGAGTTCGTAACG
>JBAXAR010000186.1:0-2731 GCA_037142475.1 Actinomycetes bacterium | reverse complement strand
CCGGCGGCGTGCTGATTCTCACCACGCCGAATCCTTACTGCGCTCGCCTGGTGTCAGACCATCTGCGGGGAAAGGTAAGGGAAAACGTTGACCATGTCGCCTACTTTTTCCCTTCAGGAATCGCCGAACTTGCAGCCAGGCACGGCTTCGTCCTGTCGTCATATCGGGGAGCACGCGACCAGCGCCCGCGACGCACCCTCCGACATCTCCTCGCCTCGGTCGCGGCTCGAGTCCTTAACGAAGACATCAACTACTGGACCTACATCTACGAGCTGACACTGGCCTCTGGGGATGGACCGCAGTCGGAGCGTTTTGAAGGTTAGGTCCCCTGTGGCCTCCCGCCAGCTGAGACGCGGTGCGCTTCACCTCTGCAGCGAAGCGGCTGAATGCCCCTCCTGGCTGAGTGAAAGGTTCAGCTTCCGTGGGGCATGCAGAGTTCGTCGTACTCGGCGATAACAATCTCGCCGGCATCAGGCCCACAGGCTGGGCATGCAGGGTCACGACGCACCTTGAAGGCTCGGAACGACTCGTCGAGAGCGTCGAACGCAAGGAGCCGACCGACGAGGGAATCCCCAAGTCCGAGCAGCAGCTTGAGGGCCTCAAGTGCTTGGATAGACCCCACGATCCCGGGAAGAACCCCGAGGACTCCTGCCTCGGCACAACTTGGGGCGAGCTCAGCCGGCGGTGGCTCAGGGATCATGCATCGGTAGCACGGCCCGTTGTAGGGATCGAAGATCGTCACTTGACCTTCGAACCGGAAGATCGAACCGTGGACCACAGGGATCCGCTTCAGCAGCGAGGCATCGTTCACCAAGTAGCGCGTGGGGAAGTTGTCGGTGCCATCGACGATCACGTCGTAGCCATCGATGATGTCCAGAATGTTGTCGGCTCCCAGCCTGGTGTCATAGGTGACGACATCAAGGTCCGGGTTCATCGCAGTCAGAGCAATCTTCGCTGACTCCACCTTGCGCATGCCGACTCTGTCCAGGTTGTGGAGAATCTGGCGTTGGAGATTCGATTCATCGACAACATCCATATCGATGATCCCGAGAGTCCCCACGCCGGCTGCTGCGAGATACAAGGCAGAGGGTGAACCCAGCCCACCAGCCCCGAGCATCAGGACGCGGGAGTCAAGAAGTTTCTGCTGGCCCTTCTCCCCCACCTCGGGGAGGAGGAGATGGCGTTGATAGCGATTCCGCTGAGCGGCGGACAGGGTCTTGGGAGCTGACCACGGACGTCCCTCGTCTTTCCATCGGTTGAATCCTCCGACCACGGAGATGACGTTCGAATAGCCAAGGTCCCCAAGGGTCTTTGCGGCGAACGCGGAGCGCGATCCAGCAGCGCAGTAGACGATGATCTCTGCATCCTTCTCGATGATCCGCCCCTCAGCCTGGAACTCAAGGAAGCCCCGGGGGATATGAATCGCGTCGGGCACGGCACCCTGCTGGTACTCATCAGCCTCACGCACATCAAGAAAAACTGCCGATCCCACGCGATCGACGACTTCAGAGGGCTCCGCCTCTCGGATCTGTGATTTCGCGTCGTTGAGAAGTTCTCTGGTCGTCGGCATGGGAAACCTCCAGGGGGCAGCACCTGACTCGATGAATACCTTACCAGATAGGTCAACATTAGCGACTTCGCCAAAATTCACCTTCGTGGGTCGCTCGGCCGGTATCGGAACCCATAACGACCGAGAGCGCCTTGGATCCACGGCGTCGACCGAGGTGCCCGGCGCATGGCAGGGTTGAGGTGTGGATGTGCGCGACGCCCTCAATCGGCGACGGATGGTTCGGAGCTTCTCGGCCAAGGCCGTTGACGAGGTCATCGTCACCTCGGTGTTCGACGATGCCCTCAGGGCGCCAACCGCTGGGAATTCACGAGGTATTTCTTGGATCCTGTTATGCGGTCCGAAAGAGACAGCCCGGTACTTCGAAGCGACCACCGATGCCGCCTGGCGGGAGCGATCGACACGCGCCGAAGGCCTCCAGCGGGCTGGCGTCGTTGCTGTCTGCGTCGCAGATCCGCTCGCCTATGTCGAGCGCTATCAAGCCGAGGACAAAGTGGCATCGGGCCTCGGATCAGATTCCTCGGCGTGGCCCGTTCCGTATTGGATCGGAGATGCGGGTTTCTCAACGATGGCCGCCCTTCTGCGAGCCGAGGAGGAAGGCCTCTCTGCATCTTTTCTGGGCGCATTCCGCGGCAACATCGCTTTGAAGGAGGCTCTCTCAATTCCCACAGGGCACATCGTGTTTGGTGCAGTACTTCTTGGATACCCTGACGGCGATGACCATCGATCGGCGTCACTCGATCGAACGGGTCCCTCTCGTCGCGACCGATTGCACCGGGCCACGTTCTCTCCCTAGGCGTCGCTCAGTCGAGGCGGCGGAGGTACTCGAGCAGCGTGCGGAGGCTGAATGCCGTCCCGCCCTTTGGGGTATACCCACTGGATTTCTCCGAGCGTGACGGGCCTGCGATATCAAGGTGGGCCCAAGGGATCTCACCCACAAAATGCTGCAAGAAGAGACCTGCGGTAATCGTCCCCGCCTCTCCCGGTGAACCGATGTTCTTTAGATCGGCCACCTCCGAATCAAGCTGACGGCGATAGTCGTCTACGAGCGGGAGGCGCCACATCGGCTCCGTGACGGCCTCCGACGCCGCAAGGATCGCCGACGCCACAGCATCGTCGTTGCTCAGTACTGCCGCCATGCCCCTCCCAAGCGCAACCACTGCC
>JBAXAR010000185.1:0-2790 GCA_037142475.1 Actinomycetes bacterium | reverse complement strand
GGCCCAGGGTGATGCATGGTCCGCACCAAGTGGCCCACAGGTCGACGACGACCGGAACCTGCCGGGAACGCTCGAGAACGGCTACTTCGAAGGTTGCATCGGTCACGTCAGGCACATTCGAAGGATACCGGTGCGGACGCCGGGTGCGCCTCGATGAGGCGGTAGCGTCTGTGTATGTCAGAAGCACCGTCCTCGCCCATCGGGATCGACGTCGAGTCCGTCACGTCGTGGCTCGCCGCCAACGTCGAGTCCGTCACCCCTCCCTTCACTTTCGATCTCATCGCTGGTGGCCGGTCGAATTTGACCTACCGAGTGACCGACGCCGCAGGTCAATCCATCGCTCTGCGTCGCCCGCCGGTCAGTCACGTTCTCCCGACGGCCCATGACATGGTCCGCGAGCACACCATCATTTCGGCCTTGGGCCCTGCGGGCGTCCCAGTTCCCACCACGTTGGGGCTCTGCACTGACGAGACAGTGAACGAGCGTCCCTTCTATGTCATGGAGTTCGTTGACGGCCACATCCTTCGAGATGCAAGCGAGGCCGAAGCGGCCTTTGCCCTCGCCGATCGAGCAGCAATCGGGCCGAATCTGGCGACGACCCTCGCCGCACTCCATGACATCGACGTCGACAACGTGGGCCTCGGCGACCTCGCCCGCCGCGAGGGCTACATCGAACGGCAAATCAAGCGCTGGCGGGGACAGTACGAGCAGATGAAGGTCGAGGGTGTCGACCACGGCACGCTCGTTGAGGATGTCGGAGACGCCCTCACCGCCCGGATTCCGGTCCAGCAACGCTCCACTGTCGTCCACGGTGACTACCGCTTGGACAACACCGTGCTGAACGATGCAGGGCAGGTACGGGCCATCTTGGACTGGGAAATTTGCACGCTCGGCGACCCGCTCGCCGATCTCGGCCTGCTGCTCGTCTACTGGGCCGAGCCTTCCGACGCATCGGTTGCCCTCCTTGGCCAAGCCCCGACGTCGGCGCCCGGGTTCTCAACGAGAGCTCAAGTACTCGATGCCTACGCCGACGCCAGCAGCCTTGATGTCAGCGGAGTCAATTTCTACCAAGCCTTTGGGTACTGGAAACTGGCATGCATCCTCCAGGGTGTCTTCGCTCGCTACGCCGCCGGCGCCGGTGCTGGTGACTCCTCAAGCGTGGAAGCCTTCCCTAAGCACGTCGCCCTCTTGGCGGAGACGGCCGCAGCCACGCTCGAGGGCTCCTGATCCATGGCCTACGAGTCAGATCGCCCACTGTTCAGCATCCTCGAGGATGTGACCCTCAACGAACCCACGTTGGTGATCTCGCTCGAGGGGTGGGTCGATGCCGGCCTAGGTGCCTCAGCGGCGATGTCCACCATCTTGAGTTCGTCCGCCACTGAATTGCTGGCGACCTTTGACGGAGACACGCTCTTGGACCAACGAGCCCGGCGGCCCGTGGTTCGTATCGTCGACGGGATCACGACCTCGTTGACCTGGCCCGAGATCCAGCTGCGTGTAGGAGTCGATCGCCAAGGTCAAGATGTGCTGTACCTGATCGGCCCCGAGCCCGATGTCCACTGGGGAGCCTTTGTCAGTGCCGTCGTTGACCTCGCCCACCGCTACGACGTGAGGCTCGTCGTCGGCATGGGCGCTTTTCCCGCCCCGGCGCCACACACCCGGCCTGTGCGGCTGGCTGCGACCGCCCCTGCCTCTTCAGCGCGACTTCTTGAGCACGTTGGTCTTGTGACCGGCGAACTCGAAGTGCCCGCTGGAGTCACCTCAGCGATCGAGCTCGGATTCGAAGACACTGGGATCGACATGATTACCCTCTGGGCCAGAGTGCCTCACTACGTTGCGGCCATGCCATTCCCTCAGGCCTCAGTAGCGCTGGTCGAAGGTCTGGCGGAGATCTCGGGTCTCGATCTTGACACCGCCGACCTCATCGATGCCGCTGACGCTTCGAGGCGACAGGTCGACGAACTTGTCGCTTCGAATCCAGAGCACCTCGCCATGGTGCGAGCCCTCGAGACGTCACTTGACGCCACTGAAGGAAACCCACTTGGCGTGGATCACATCCCGACGGGCGATGAACTGGCCGCCGAGCTCGAGCAGTTCCTCCGGGGCGAAAACGGCTGACGCTCCCCCGCGGCTGGCCTCGCCGGGTCAGTCGAAGACCTCGAGGTCCCCTTCGTCTTCTTCTTCGTCGTCCATGCGATTACTGCTCATCTGCAGACCAAGTTGATACCCCTCGAGAAACAGACTCGCCTCAGCCTGGCGGGGGTATCGATCGGCGAGCGAATGGAATGCAGCGGAGTGGTCCGGGTGAACGAGATGAGCGAGTTCATGGACCAAGACCGCGTCAAGGACCCAGTCCGGAACGTGTCGAAGGCGATCTGAGATCCGAATCGATGCCGTCGCAGCGGTGCACGAACCCCAGCGCTTGGTCTGGTTGCCGACAAACCGGATCGATGCCGGCTCGGCATCAATGTCATAGAGGGCCGTCAACCCCTGAGCACGCTCCAGGAGATCTCGATCAGATGCGGCCACGTGCGGGCGGCGCTTCTTGGAGCGCTCCACCAGCCACGTAATCAACTTCTCTCGCTCTTCTCCACGGACCCGAGCCGGCATGGCGATGATCAGAGTCGATCCCTGCCACCAAGCAGTGGCGGTCTTCTTCCGTCGTGTGGTGGCACGAATCTCAATCTCGGGCACCCCGTCGCCGGCGCTGCGTTGCTCGATTCCCGCGCCACCTCGGCCCGCCATCTCAGGGGGTGATATTGATGAGTTTCGGCGGCCGAGCGATGATTC
>JBAXAR010000184.1:0-2793 GCA_037142475.1 Actinomycetes bacterium | reverse complement strand
GTACTAGTGGAGTTAACTTGGCTCACATCAGCGCCTCGGAGATTGGCGCCGGTCAAGTCAGCTCGACCGATGTCAGCCAATCGAAGTTTTGCGCCGGGAAGCTGCGCATTATGAAGATTCGCCCCATTGAGGTCGGCCAAGGTGAAGTTCGCACCGCTCAACGAGGCATAGCGAAAGTCAGCCCCTCCCAGCCGGAAACCCCGGACATTCTGAAAGGCGTAGTTCGTCGACTCGAGGTACGCCCCGGGTCCGGTGAGATTGCCACGCACAATCATCCACGGCCAAGGGAGCGCCTTTGGGGTCCCGGCCACGCCAAGGCCCTTGACGCCCCGAAGGAGGGCCCCGGTGAAGTTGGCACGATCAAGGTTGGCGCCCGACATAGTGGCGCTTGTCAGATCAGCACCCGTAAAGTCCGCTCCCACCAAACTGTCGCGGCTGAGGTTTGCCCCATTGAGCCGCGTTTCGATAAATCGAGTCTTGGAAAAATTCAATGGTGCCAGGATTGAGAATCGGAGATCGAGACCACTCAGGTCCTGCTTGCTCAGGTCTGTGTTCGCGCAACTGGTTCGTATCTGGAGGATGCATCCCCGAACGATCGGACTCACGGTCCAGGAGTTGAAAGGCCCGGTAGATCCGTGCACATCGGTGATAGCTACGACCAGAGTGGTTGAACCGTAGGAGCTCACCGTGCCAATCATGTAATTGGCACTGGTGTTCACCACGGCGATGTTCTGGCTGGCGGCCCACGAGAGCCCTGCGTCGACCGTGAACGTCTTGAGGCCAGTGCTGATCGAGTTCGATGTCGTCGACGTCGTCTGGTAGGAGGCAGCGCTCGACACAACGGCCCCCTCGGCAGGTGCAGCCTGAGTCCAAGGAAGACACCCAAGGATCAAGAGGAACGCGAAAGCCCGCAAAGAGCGGCTCATGAGATCGGCGTCCATTGTGGGCATCCTGGGTCTGACGGCGTGACCGAACCGGACCCGGACTGACCCCCGCCAGACCAGTCGTAGCTCGCCGTCGTACCGTTTGACACAAGGGTTGAGTGCCATGTGACTGAAAGAGCTGCGCCGTTGCTCGACTTGACACCAACCGTGCAGGTCGAGGAATTCAAAAACGCCTTCACGGACATTGTTGGCTGGTTAGGCGGCGGAGGCGGCGCTGCAGTCGTGGGGGGAGGTGCAGCAGTGCCGCCACCTCCTTGAGGGGCCGTCGACTGTGCCGAGGGTGTGACGCCAGGAATGGTCGTCGTTGCAACAGCCTGCGTGGTGGTGGTGACATCTCCAGCTTGAGGCGCTGTAGGTCGGCGGTCGGGGGCCGAAGGCAGCGCCCGCACCGGCTGTGCCGATACGGCAGGCGACGTCGTGGATCCACCAAGAAGGGTCACCGCTGCGGCAACACCGCCGGCGACCACCACACCGGCCGCACCCACCATGAGCAGGGTTCTCTTTCGACGAGCGCTTGCACCGTCAGCTTCGCTCAACGAGCTGTCGTGTGTGGAATCGCCGGAATCCAGAATCGCTGACGATGCCTGCGCTGCTGCAATACCCGCACCCGTTGCCACACCTGCGCCCTGCAGAATCGTCCGATCGTTCGTGGTGACATCAAGACCCCCACCAGCCGTGTCAGCCCTAGAGGAGACCTTGGGGCCCAGTGCGGTCGCGTCATCCTCAGTGGCGGGACCACCTCGAGTGATCACCGTGTGGTCCGTGCCTTCCTCTGGCTTCACGATCACCGTCCGGTCGGATTCTTGATCGCCGTCGGGGATCACGAGCACGCTGCCGGCGACTGCCCCAACGATGAGACGATCTGCGCCGCCGGCAAGGAGAGCGCGAAGCATGTCAGCAGCAGCCGCCGCCGATGGCCTGTCGTCGGGGAGTTTTGCGAGGACTTGCTCGAAGAACTCCCGAAGGTCCTCAGAAACTTCCGGTGGATATCCCACAGTGGTCTCCGCGTGCGCGCGCATCAGCGCCAGTGGGTTCGAAGCGCTAAAGGGAGGGGCTCCGGTGAGGAGTTCAAAACACATGATGCCTGCCGAGTACACGTCGCAGGCGGGCGTCACCCTCGTTTCTTCCGGCATTTCGGGCGCAGCGTAGGCGGGCGTCCCGAGGACGGCGTATGCCTGCGTGACGCCTGGCCGCTCGAGAACTTTCGCGATACCGAAATCAGCGAGGTGAGGATTTCCCTCGTCATCGAGCAAGACATTGCTCGGCTTCACGTCGCGGTGGAAAATCCCGGAAGCGTGCACGAACGCCAGAGCGTCAAGAATTCCGATCATTTTCTCGAGAGCGTCGGTGGGCTCAAGCCTGCCCCGTTCGGCGAGATAGCCCTTGAGGTCCCCACCATTGAGCAGATCCATGACGATGGCCGCCACCCCACCTTCGACGATCAAGTCCCGAACACGGACCAAACCCGGATGGTCAAGAGAAACCAGTGCCGATCGCTCCTGGAGAAACCGGGTCACGATCTCATGGTCTTCAGCAAAGTCACCCCTGAGGGTCTTCAGTGCCACCACGTCGTCGGTTCCCCATCGCTGGGCCCGGTACACGTCGCCGAATCCACCGCGTCCGATGCGCTCGAGGAGTTGGTAACTCCCAATCGTCCGCACCTCAGCCATAGCGTTCGCCCGTAGGACTCGACTTCACATTCATCATCGAGTGACTGCTCCCCTGCGAGGTTCGACTCAACCGCATGGTAGCGATTAACAATCGCATTCACAAGAGCGATGTTTCTCGCTCGCAATGCACCAAGGCAGGGCCACCACTTCTGGAGGGATTGAGGGGAGATCTACCACCC
>JBAXAR010000183.1:0-2796 GCA_037142475.1 Actinomycetes bacterium | reverse complement strand
CAATTGGCTTCCTGATCTGCCTCGTTGGGCTCGGGAAGTGGTCGCCCTTCTCAAGCCGGGAGGGAACCTTTATGTCCTCGAATTCCACCCCTTGGTGGGCATGCTCTCCGATGAAGGCCTCGTCTTCGACGCTCGCTGGACATACTTCTTTGACGAAGAGGGCGTCGCGGAGGACGACGAGCGTGATTACGCCGATTCTTCAGCACGGCTTGTGAATACTCGAACGCATGAGTGGTCACACCATCTTGGAGAGGTGGTGAGCAGTCTCATCGATGTTGGCCTGACGATCGACTTCCTGCACGAGTTCGACACAATCGCCTACAAACCTTGGGATTTTCTCGAAGAGGTCTCGACGAGACCAGCCTGTTACCGGATCCCGGCAGCGATGCCGCAAATACCCCTTGAGTACTCCATCAAGGCCAGCGCACCGCTCTGAAAGGCGGTGCTGATTGCTCGGGGCTGGCCCTGCGGCGAGAGTCGACCGAGCACCGATTGACTCATGAGCGACCCGGTCCCCCGAGACGCGACAATGCCCGGTCCATGTGGACCGGGCATTGTCGGGAAACCTGAGTTTTTGGCTCAGCCGAGAATCTTGGCCTTCTGGGCGTCGAACTCAGCGTCGCTGAGGACACCCTTTTCCTTGAGCTCGGCGAGCTTGTGGAGCTGGTCAGCTGACGTGCTGCCAGCGGACTCCTGGACGTACTGAGCGAAAGCCTGCTGCTGCGCCTTAGCTGCGTCGATCTGGTGCTCGTGCATCTTGCCGCCACGGGCGATGAGGTAGACGAGAACGCCCAGGAATGGGAGGACGATGATGAAGAGCAGCCAGAGTGCCTTCGGGAAACCGCCCATGTCGTGGCTCCTGAAGATGTCAACAACGATCTGAATCAGCAAGAAGATCCAGAGGAAGAAAACGAAGAAGAACAGAATCGACAAGAACACGTTGAGCAGAGGGAAGTCCGCAACTGCGCCGACAAATGATCCAAACGGTGACATTGAGGGGTCCTTTCGTAGACCGAGGTGTGCGACACAACCTATCAGGAGACGCTCGAGAAATGGTGGTGTGGCCTGCCTGTCTTCAGATTTGGGTTCGGAGCATTGCAAGACGAGCCGCTCCAGCGTCTTCGTTGATTTCAATCTCCAGAAGCTTGCGGCGACTCGATCGACCGTGGACAATGCGGACGTTGCGAGGGCGAACTTCGAAGGCCTTCGCCACGGCGACGAGGACTGCTTCGTTCGCGTTGCCGTCGACCGCTGCTTCTCGCACCCTGACCGAGAGGCTTCCTGCCCGCAGACCGCCGACCTTTGGGAGACGTGATCCCGGCTGAACGTGGACGGCAACCCTCATGGCTGTGAGCGAGAAATCAGCCTGCGAAGTCCCATGAGCCACCTGCTTCGTAGTGGCGCAGGACGTTCTTGGCAATCAGGATCCGGTGAACCTCATCGGGTCCGTCGGCCAGACGCAGGGTCCGTGCGCCGAGGTACATGCGTCCCAGGGGTAGGTCATTGGAGACTCCCGCTGCCCCCCAGATCTGAATCGCACGATCGACCACCCGGGTGTAGGCAGCTGGCACGTAGACCTTGAGCGCCGAGATATCAGTCCTCGCCTCGGGGTCGCCCCTGTCGACCTTCTCGGCCGCCCGGATGGTCATCATCCGAGCAGTCTGGAGGTCGATGTAGCTGTCGGCAATGAACCCCTGTATGAACTGCTTATCTTTGAGTAGCCCTCCATGGACCTGGCGCGTGAGCGCTCGCTCGACCATCAGGTCGAATGCGCGCCACATCTGGCCGACTGAGTTCATGCAGTGGTAGATGCGCCCAGCCCCAAGTCGCTCTTGAGCGGCCTCATGACCTTGTCCGACTCGCCCGAGCGCATTCTCGATCGGGACCCGAACGTCGTTGTAGACCACCTCGCAGTGGTCCGAGGTCGGACTACCCCAGATGCCGATCCCGCGAACGATCTCGACGCCGGGGGTATCGGTTGGAACGATCACTTGGACCATCGATCCGGTTCGCCCCTCTTCTCCGGACGGGTCGTCGGCACGGCACATGACGATGAAAAAGTCGGCTTCCTTCCCATTCGAGGTGAACCACTTGTGACCGTTAATGACCCACTCGTCGCCCTCTTTACGGGCGGTGGTCTTCAGAGAGCGGGGGTCTGACCCGGCATTCTCCGGTTCGGTCATCGAGAACCCGGACTCCATGGTCCCCTCGATCAAGGGGAGGAGCCATTGCTGCTTCTGCTTCTCGGTCCCGTACTTCACCAGGATCTTTTGATTCCCGCTGTTGGGGGCCACGACTCCGAACATCGAGGCGGCTCCCATTGCATAAGCAAGGATTTCGTTCATGTAGGCGTGAGGCAGGAAGTCGAGGCCCATCCCTCCGTATTCCTGAGGCAGATGGGGTGCCCAGAGCCCCGCCGCTCGAACCTTGGTCTTCACGTCCTCGCGAGCCGCCTTGGCAGCCGCTCTCGTTTCGTCGCTGATGGAATCGCCGTGGCGCTGTGGCCACAACTCGGACTCTCGGGGAAGAATCTCGTTGTTGATGATGTCGGCCGTCCTCATGCGAACATCGTTGATGGCGTCATCGAGGGTGGCGATTGGGGTGACGTTGATCGGCATGGATCTATTCCTAGCAAGAAACAGACTCGCCCGACTTGTCTCATGTGCCTAAGATTCGATTTTCCACCCGATTGCACAGACGTGCCAAAGGTTCAAGGACAAGAAGGGGAGCAGGAGTGTCGCTCAGCTACGAAGACGCAGTCGCTCAGGTGACGGGACCAGGGCAGATCTTTGAGAT
>JBAXAR010000182.1:0-2820 GCA_037142475.1 Actinomycetes bacterium | reverse complement strand
CTGTCCGCGAGGATGTTGGTCGAGACGTGCTCGGCGGACTCGCGAAACTCCGAGTATGTCCGGGTCCCGTGGGCGATCAGATCACGCACGATGAGCAGTGACCACTTGTCGCCCAGCACATCGAGGCCAGACGTGATGGAGCACACAGAGCGCCAATCGAACATGTACGCCTCAGATTCCGTACCCATGACGCCTCCTAGCTTGCGATCGATGCCGCCATATCCGTGATCGACGTTTCGATCGGAGTCGGCTGCCAGGCCAGTATCGCAAATGTGGACTGGTTGTCGTAGGAAGCCTTCTTGCCGAGGAACGGGAGCATGCCCTTGGCCTGTCGATCGAAGAGGCTCATGAGCTTTATCGCCACGTTCGGCGCCTTGCGTGAAGGTACCTTCGAATAGCCGGCATCTCGGAGTACCTGGGCGAAGTGGATCATGCTGACCGGTTCGGACGTCGCGGCGATGAAGCGCTGTCCCGAGGCAGCGGGGGTCGTCATGGCAGCGACATGGAGTCTGGCCACATCGCGAACGTCCACCATGCCCATCGCGATATCGGGAATCATCGGCATCTTGCCGCCGATCATGTCGGTCATGAGAGCGACGCTCTCGCCGTCGACCTGAGCCCCGAGCGACGGTCCGTACACGGCACCCGGGTTGATGACCGTGAGTTCCATCTCACTTCCTGCAACCGCATCCCAGGCGGCCCGCTCGGCCAGGGTCTTGCTCTTGGCATAGGTACCGATGTTGGTGTCGGTATTCGACCAGGAATCGGGCCCGTAGCGGCCAGTGACCCTGCCAGCGATCATGGCAAAGGTCGATGAGGTAAGCACCAAGCGCCGAACGCCTGCCCTCTGAGCGGCCTTGATCACGCGCAGGGTGCCCTCAACGGCGGGTGTGATCATCTCCTGCTCGTCCTTCGGCTCAGCAAGTGCGAAGGGGGATGCCACGTGCATCACGTAGGCGCACCCCACCATGGCCTCGTCCCATCCTGCATCGGAGAGAAGATCGGCCTCGGCGAAGGTCAACTTCTCGACGGGAGCGACCGCTGCGATGGCGGACCTGGTGGCATCGACCTTCGACAGGGAGCGGACGGTTCCGACCACCTCGAAGCCTTGGTTGAGCAGCTCAGCACCGCAGTACTGTCCGATGTAGCCGCTGATGCCGGTAAGAAGCACGCGTTCAGCCATTTCCGAATCTCCCTGTGGGTCGGCGCCAGATAACTTGCGTTCTGCAATCTAACTCAGTGACTTGTAATCTGCAAGTCAAGGACCGGCCAAGAAGAAGATGGGGCGTCGAACCTGGGCGGCTGGGGATGGAACCGTCGACGGAGGAGTTGCAACGTCCATTCAGTGATCTGTGCTGGTAAGCCCCGAGGGCTCGTGACGCAGTGCTCCCCTATGCTTCGGTCATGGAGTTCACCGCAGCGATCACCCATGAAGGCGACTGGTTCGTCGCCCGCTGCCTGGAGGTCGAAGTGACCAGTCAAGGCGAGTCAGCCGATCTCGCCGTCGAGAATCTCAAAGAGGCACTCGAGCTCTTCTTCGAGGATCGCAGTGAGCCGTTCGAATTCGACCATCCGGTCGTCACGAAGTTCCAGCTCTCTGCGTGAGTCCAGCCCTCCCCGTAGTCAGCGGCCCCACAGTGGTGAAGGCCCTTGAGGGAGCTGGCTTCGTGCGGGTGAGTCAACGGGGGAGCCACGTGAAGTTGCGCCGAGATCAGATGACGGTGATCGTCCCACTTCATCGAGAACTCGCCCCAGGAACGCTGCGCTCCGTCATCCGGCAGGCGAACCTGACGGTAGAAGAGTTCATCGAACTCCTGTAATCGGTGACCTCGCCCACGGGTGCTCCCTGATCGCCAGTAGGAACGCCTGGTCCGCTTGACTGGACAGAACAGTCGAATCGGACGTTCTCCCAGCTCAGGCAGGGGTTCGAACATCGACATTTGCCTCGGGTAGCGAACGGATGCCAAAAAACAACCGTGTACCAGGGAAATCGTGGTGATTCTTGCAACGGGTGGAGGTAACGGGACTATGTTCGAACCTTTTTTCCGGCTCTGAACTGGGGTTTCTTGTCTAGTGGGTCTCGGGAGGCGCTCTTTTCCGCATGGCTGTCCCTGATGCCGAGAAAGTGAAGGGAGTGCGTTCGAAACGTTTGTCCACCAGCGGCGCCGAAGTCTCCGGGACTGCTGAAGGTCCGGGTTCCGCCCGGGCTGCACCGGGTCCGTGTCAGGCGGGGTGGGCCCGTGACTGGTCCAAAACCGTCTCGTACAGCTCCTTGGTCTGGGCGCCAACCGCGTCCCATCCGTAGGCGGCCCGCCGCCGCACGCTGGCCTCCCTGGCCCGGGCGATCGCTCCGGCGTCGAGTGCGTCAAGTGCGGCCGTCATCGACTCGACAGTCGAGCCGATGGGGATCCCGGCGTCGCCGAGGACCTCCGTGAGGTACGGCCACCCGGTCACCAGGGCGCCGAGCCCCATGCCGATCACGTCGGAGGCCACACCGGTGGCCAGCATCTCGCCGTCCGGGTCGAAGGGCAGCGCGACCACGTCGCACACGGCCAACCGCTGGCCGTACAACCCGGCATCGACCGCTCCGTACGGCTCGGCGACTGCGATCCTTGGGTCGTCGGGCGCCCGCTCATCGAACCGCAGCGAATAACAGAGTACCTGGAGGTCCTGACGGTTCGAGGCCACGACGGCCCGGAGGAACCCGAGGACATCCTTCTCCGCCCGGGGTGCGCCGAACAGACCGATCCGGCACGCCGTCGGTTCGAGTCCGAGAGCGTGCTCGAGTTCGGCGCGGGGTGCGACGGAACGGGCGTAGAG
>JBAXAR010000181.1:0-2877 GCA_037142475.1 Actinomycetes bacterium | reverse complement strand
TCTGACGGCAGAATGAAGCACCGTGACCACGGGCCGGGTTCACCGTCCTGGAGCAGGTCGATATGTTCGTTGAGCGGTTCACCGTTCTCGTGGAAGTACCTCCCGACGGGGATGATCCCCTCATCTATCGCGGCTGTAGCGGTACCGAAAAGTCCGGGGCAGGGGAGAACGTCGTCGGGTACGAGCGCCACGTAGTCGCCTTTCGCGAACGGGCCGAGATGGTTCACTCCTCCGCCCCACGTGTAGAGGCACGTCGTGAGGATCTCGACGGTGTATCCCTCCGCCGCGGCTGACTCTCGCCACAAGGCGGAGACCCGAGAAAGGATCTCGGGCCTCCTACCTGTCGTCGGGATAAGAACCGAAAGGCTTACCATCCCCAGAGCCTGTCGCCTTCGTCAGCGAAGATGGCAGAGCGGAGCGGTTGTCCATTCCCTCCACGAGCGTCCGTCCCGCAGGTACACCACCCACGCCCGGTAGATCTGTTCTCTACGGCTGGCCATCCATGCTTCTCCTCGACCACCGACGCTTCTCCACGTGTAGTGACTGAACTGGAGGCCTCCGCTTTGACCGTTGCCGGTGTCGAGGTGCCACGCTCCGGGGTCTGGGTGTCCGCGAGTTTCCCAATGATGGATGCAGAGAGCCTCTCGGACGAAGCCTGCAGGCGGTACATCCATCCAACGGAGACGACCCGCAGCTTCTCTTCCGTCGGCATTTCCAGCGAACGCCAGCGATCCAAGAACCGCTGCAATGAGTTTTCTGTTGACATTCAGGACACCTTCTCCTCGTCCGGGGACAGGTCTGCGTCGAACTCGACGCCATGCTCGGTGAAGCCTTCCACGATCTGCTCGTCGGAGTCGATCGCCCTAGCGAGATGCACCGACGCGGGAAGGTACGGCTGCATCCTCCGCACTACCGTTTTGCACGCCATCGCGAGGTAGTCGGTCTTCCACGGGCCGACGTTCTTCTTCCCTGTCGCTGAGCGTGCTCGGGCTGCCTCGATCTCGTCGGGCTGCATGACGTGAAGGTAGTAGCCGCTCGGATTAGCGAACCGGGCAAGCCCGTAGTAGAGGACGACTGGCCCTCTATCGGCGGCAACGCAAGGCACGTGCGAGAGCCTATCCGTAATCCCATAAGCGTAACTGAATGAATCACCCTCATACACGGGTCTTGCGACGATGCTTCGCAGTCTCCCTGACCGAGATGCGAGTTCGATCATCCCCCGATAGCCGAGGATAAACTGGCACTCGCGCCCATAGGGGACAAGGTATGCATGCCCGAGAGGGCCTGGTTCTAGTCCGAGCTGGGCGCAGAGCATCATCGCGCCGAGCACCGACTGCGGAGCGCACTCCATCAGCATCGGGTTACGCCGAAGCTCTGTGAGGACGAGCCGGGTGAACCTTTCCGCACCGACCTGGCGGGGGATCACTTTCTCGATCTCAGGCCTCATACGGATCAGCTCATCCCGGATCGTCCTCGTGCCTTTCGGCTCCGCCGCTACAGCGATCGCGTTACGGGCTGCCTCGATGCCGCTCATGGAGTCACCACAAAACGGCGGTAGCTCGACGTCCTGGTGCACTCCGCCGCGATCTCGGGATACTCGTCCTTGATCCGCTTAGTGTCGAGCTTCTTAGCCTCGACGACCGGCCACCGCACTACGGCATCGCCCTCGAACAGTCCGAGCGTGGCATCGCCGAGCAGCATCTTGAGCCGCTGCTCCCGTTCCGCGATCTGCTTGTCGGCTGCCGCAGAAGCATCCTTCAGGAGCTTCAGCTCTTTCACCAGGTCGAGATCCTCACTAGTCAAGTTCACTACACCGTAAGCGCCGGGGTACATCTTCTTAAGCATCTCGTCGGTCGCCTTAGACCCGTCCGGCTCCGGCGGAGTGTTCTCAGTGACGTGGAGCCAGAACTCGTCCTCCAGCTGCATGACGCGGGCCTCCAGGTCGTGGTCGCGTTCGATAGTGGACACTTCAAGCCGCTGCCCTGCGATGAGGCACGCGACGAGGCAGAAGTCCTTGCCGGTCAGGGCCATGTTGTGGACGGCCTGAATCACGAAGCCGACGGGGAGATCGTCAGGTGACCACGAGAGAGCACCGCGAGCACCGATCGTCTTGATTTCAAGTACGCCGTTGTCGCCTACCATGCCATCGGGGTGGCAGGAGCGGAAGCCGTCCGTGACGAGTTCCGTTGTGCCGAGGTACCGAATGTCGAAGCCTTCCGTCACGAGCTGCCCTGCGATGACCGGCTCCAGCAGGTTTCCCCACTTCGCAGCATCGCTGCCAGCGGACTCACGCTCCAGCTGCCCTGTCTTTTCAAGCCACAGCTGAATCTTCGATTTGTAGCGGTCGAGGCCGCACGCGGCGGCTGCCTCAGACCCTCCCAGTGTCATCGTTGTCATGTAGTCCTCTCAAGGTAGGCGGTCGCTTGTGCGAGCCAGTCAGTCGTGATCCAGGCGGGTAGTTGACGGTTGCAGCGGTGACAGAGCAGTCCTCTCACCTTCCCTGTCTTGTGGTCGTGGTCTACGTCGAGGCGTCGTGTCTTTGGCGGTCGCCCGCAGATCGCGCAGCCACCGTCCTGGTCGTCGAGCATCACCTCATAGATGGCGGGTGTAACTCCGAGCTGGAGCGCCCTGGTGGGTTTACGCGGCACGCTGCAGGTACTCCGTGATGGCGCGGCGGACGACTGCGCTCACGCTGATCTCAAGGCTTGCTGCGATCTTCTGCAGCTCGCCTTCGGCCTCCGGCGTGATAGATGCTTTGACCTGCGTTCGGCGACTCGTCTTTGTGCTCATGCCTCCACCTTCTCTCCGTTGACTGTGTACGAGCTGGCGTCGGGCGTGACCTCCGCCCAGTACTCGCCGGTGCTGTTGGAGCTGCGC
>JBAXAR010000180.1:0-3000 GCA_037142475.1 Actinomycetes bacterium | reverse complement strand
GTGATCGCCGACCGGATCACCGATCCCAGCGCTCGTCGACGGTTCGCCGAGGTCATGTTCACCCTTGAAATGTGTCGGCATCCACTGACCGAAACTCAGGTCAGTTCCTGTGAGGCCTACAGCGCCGCGCTGGGCTCCTCCCCTGAAGAAGTCGCGATCTTCCGCACCGCGCTCGATGAAGGTGTTACAAAGGCGAAGGGTGATTTCGATCGCTACTTCAACGAGTTCGTTCCCCAGCGGTCGGAAATCATCTTCGCCGATCGAGTTCTCGAAGCTCCTCATCTCGATCCCGAATTGCAAGCGAGAGTCGAGGGCTACCACGCCCTGCCCGAAGGAACTCTCGGTTGGCATCTTTGCGAGTTCTACCGCACCTATCGATTCTCAGTTCCTGGCACCGAGATTTCGCCGAATACGTACTTCTATCTCGACCACGATCTCATTCACATCATCTCGGGAATCGCACCGACCGGGGCGGGTGAAATTGCGCTCGGCGCTTTTCAGATGGCCATGGACGACACTCCGGTGAACACCTTCGCGTTCTTCTCACCGTTGATCGTTCACGAGGCCGGGTTGGGAGCGATCGATGACATCGTCGAGACCAGTTACACCCTGGCCCGACCAGGAGCCGCCGAACTGTTAGGCCAGGAGTTCGAGCGGGGAGCCAACACCACCGGCGATTTCGCTTTCATCGATCATTTCGCTTTGGCCGAGGTACCACTGGCCGAGGTCCGCCGGCAGTTCGGCGTCCGCCGACCGGTCGATCCTGACGACGGACACCACCTTTTCTGGTGATCGACCCGCTCTGAGGGCGACCGAGCCGCCGAATGGGGCCTGATCCGGGCCTCCCGGTAGAGTTCGCCTTCGTTCTGGGAGGGTTGAGATGGCCAACAAGTGGTTCGAGACCGTCGCTGTGGCTCAGCGCCGGGCCGAGAAGCGTCTGCCGAAGTCGGTCTATGGGGCCATCATCGGTGGCGCCGAGAAGGGCGTCTCGCTCAACAGCAATCTGACCTCCTTCGATCAACTCGGACTGGCCCCTCATGTGGCTGGGCTGCAGGCCGAGCGCTCCATGAACACCTCGGTGCTCGGTCTCGACATCTCGATGCCCGTGATCATTTCGCCCACTGGCGTGCAGGCAGTGCATCCCGATGGCGAGGTCGCAGTTGGCCGGGCCGCTGCGAACCGCGGTATCCCCATGGGGCTGAGTTCCTTCGGGAGCAAGTCAATGGAAGAGGTGGCCGCGGTCAATTCGCAGCTTCTCTTCCAGATGTATTGGAGCGGTGGCCGCGACGTCATGGTGCAACGCCTTGAGCGCGCGAAGGCCGCTGGCGCCAAGGGCATCATCCTCACCCTCGACTGGACCTTCTCAAACGGACGCGACTGGGGCAGTCCCTGGATCCCAGAGAAGCTCGATCTCAAGACGATGATCAAGTTGTCGCCGCAGGCCCTTTCGAAGCCCAAGTGGCTGTTCGCCTATCTCAAGACCGGCAAACTTCCCGATCTCAGTGCACCGAACATGGCTCACCCCGGGCAGAAGCCGCCGGCGTTCTTTGGTGCGTATTACGAGTGGATGACCATGCCTCCGCCCAGTTGGGATGACATTGCCTGGCTGCGTTCGCAGTGGGACGGACCGTTCATGGTCAAGGGCGTCTGTCGTGTCGACGACGCCAAGCGTGTTCGTGACCTTGGTGCCACAGCGCTTTCGGTGTCCAACCATGGCGGCAACAACCTCGACGGAACTCCGTCACCGATCCGTGTCCTTCCGTCGATCGTCGCCGCGGTCGGTAATGACATCGATGTCGTGCTCGATGGTGGTGCGCGTCGCGGCAGCGACGTGGTGAAGGCAGTGGCTCTCGGAGCCAAAGCGGTGATGATCGGCCGTGCGTATCTGTGGGGCCTTGCCGCCAACGGTCAGGCGGGCGTCGAGAACGTGCTCGACATCATCCACGGCGGCATCGACTCGTGTCTGCTCGGTTTGGGCAAGTCGAACATCAGCGAACTCACGCCCGATGACGTCATTGCTCCTCGCGATTTCTTCGTCACCCTCGGCGACAAATAAGAGTCATACGCCTCTTGACCGGTCGAGGAGTTGGCTAGTCAGAGAGTTGATCGCGCAGCGATTCCAAATACGGCAGAGCAGCCTGATCCTTCGGGCGATTGGCGGCACGTTTGGAATCGACGACGTCGTTGAGCGCAGCAACCCAGACGGTCACTCCCTCTGCGATCGAGAGTTCGATCGCGTCCTGCTTCCATCCCTCGTATCCAAGCAGCGGTCCAGAGGGTTGGAACGCGAGATCGATATCGCCGAAGTCACTGACGAGATTGAGCATGAATGTCGAGTTTCGGAGGAACTGTTCATCGATCGTGGCCTTGAGCGGCTCATCTCCGGTTCGGATTTGAACGTTTAATCGCGCAAGAGCGCGGACGAGGCACTCAAGGTTGCCGTCGCTCCGGTCTGGAACCAGGTCAATGTCCTGTGTGGGAAGACTCGAACCGTGCATCACGGTGGCGATACCCCCCACGATGATGTAGCGAACTCCCTCCTCATTCAGGACCTCACAGATCCGAACGGGATCAAACATCAATCAACCACTGGAGGAGTTTGTGCCGCTTCTCGCATGGCGATCATCGTGTTCGCCGCGGCGACCATCGTGCGCACTCTCTCGGGAACACTCAGGCGAAGTTGTGCTCGGATTTGCGAAACATCGATTCCGCGCTGGTCTTCAAGGTTGTCCGAATGACCCTGATTCATCTCACGACCTGAGGACTGAGCCATGGATGAATCCTACGGTCAGAGGATCGAAACGGGGATGCGCTTTTTGCCGACGCCAACTGGCTTCGAGTGATCAACGCTGACGGTCGGGCGAATCGCCCCGCCGTTTGCTTCAAGTTCCGCGAGCGCGGTTTCGCCATGTCCGAACACGCATTCGGGATCGGGAGCATCGAGTGGAAGACCGGTGAAGAACTTCGTGGCCATACAACCACCGCCGCACGCGTCGTAAC
>JBAXAR010000179.1:0-3077 GCA_037142475.1 Actinomycetes bacterium | reverse complement strand
GGGTGAAGGCCCCCCATCCAAGAGCCGCCGAGAGGAGCACCACCGCCGGGAACAGGACGTAGATGATTTGGATCGGGCTCTGCACGATCACCGAGAGGGCATAGGTGGGCTTATCTTTTGCTGCTAACTGGATCCCGATGACGTTCTCCACCGCGTTGCCGGCAATGGCCACCACCACGAAACCGGCAAAGGCCTCTGACATGTGAAGGACATGAAGGGCGGGGGTCAATGACGCCACGAACCAATCAGCAATGAACGCGGCGCCGACAGCGCTGCTGAGCAGGACGGTTCCCACCAGCCACATCGGCCACCCCGGAGTGCCCGGTGCATGCTCGGTCTCCCCGGTCTCGCCGGCGATGGTCGCCGGGATCGAGAGTGCGAACAGGACGAGCAGCACGACTGCGGCAATCATCGACAGCGCCCTCTCATGGGCCGAGACAGCCACGTGGAGGTGGGCGGTGAGCGAAGGGATGGCCAGCACCGCTGTTCCCAAGAGCAGCAAGACGACAAGGCGGTTCGGACCCGCTGCATCGAAACGCTGTGGTCCATGGCGGAGCCCGCCGATGACGAACGCCCCGCCAAGGACCAAAAGAGCATTGGCCAGCACGGAACCGACCAGCGCAGCGGCGACGACCGGGCCAAGACCAGCCTTGAGTGCGAACAAGGCAAAGAAAAGCTCGGGGAGATTCCCCAGCGCCGATTGGATGATCCCAGTCACCCCGGCGCTGAACCGACTCCCCAGGTGCTCCGTGGCCTCGCCCACCAGTGATGCCATGGCGGCGAGGGCGAGGGCGGTCACGACGAAGGTAACGACGGCGGGAGCCTCCATCATGTGACAAAGGGCCGAGGCGACGAAAAGAGTGACTCCGATGCCTACGAGACGGATATCGCTCCGGGTGAAGACGGGAGTCGGGGCCGGCGTCGTCATTGTCGTTTCACTCATGGGTGTCACATCCTGCTTTCGGTGGTTTGCCGAGAGATCTCCCTCGATCTGCGACAACGCACGAGCCTAGGCAGAGTCTCGATGATGGCACCGGACCCTTGTGATGTTCGGAGACCCCATCAGATCTACCGTCATCGCGGGGTGGCCGGGGCCGCATCTCCGAGGGCCACTGTGGCGGCGGCAATCCGCTCAGCCATCGCTGGAGTCGCAGTGTGAAGCCGAAGAATCTCGTGGAACCCATGTCGAGCCGACGCCAACGAGAGATCCCCATACGCGATCGCGGTTACCCCGCCGGCCTGGAGACTGGCTTCGGAGCCGGACAACGGATGATTCTCTCCAGTGACTTGAAGTACCCGTGCAGTGACGGCAAGGTGCGCGTACGGAATCGACATGAATCCCCATCGACGGCGCAATGCCAACTTCATGGAGAACAGGACTCGGTCAGGAAGAAAGGCGACGAGGCGGTCAGCGAGCACGATCGATGGGTAGGCCACATCGGTCACGAGATGGTCAATGGTCGCTCCGCGACTGACATGAATGGGGAGCCTGGTGATCTGGCTCGCGGCCATTGAGGTCCTCGCCGGCTGCGCTGCCCCCCGATCATCCTCTGCGAGGACGCCGTAGGTGGAATCGGCTACTTCCAAGGCAGCCACCGCCGAAGAAAGCTCTTCGAATGCGATGGTGGTTTCCGGGCTGAGTTCATAGATGAGCGTCACCGGGATGTGGCGAGCGGTGTCCCATCGATGCCAGATGATGAATGCAGCGATTCCAACCCACAGGGCGATCGGTCCGACGTACTGGCTCGCAGATGCTCCATCTGCCGAGAGGCCGAACACGTTGCTCAGCAGCAACACCGCAACGAGGGCCAACTTCACTCCAATGAGAACCGGGACATGGCGGCTCAGGTTTCGGCTGACGGAGCCGGTGTGCTCAATCCGTAGTCTCTGTGACGCCCGATTCAGACCATCGGTAACTGCCGCAGGCAGTCGGAGCTGTTCGGAGGCTCGCCGGGCGGTCGGCCTCAGAGTTGCCTCGTGGGCGGGGACAGAGTGGTTCGACCCTTCGGCTTGATGCTCCCCCGCCATGACTGGCTGTGATGTCGTTGCCAGCCCAGCGATTGATGGATCTGTGGTCGGCGCCACGGTGGTTGACACCGGAGCAGGAGCGGCTGAAGGAACGCGAGGAGCACGCTTCTTCGGAACAGGAGTTGCTCGTTGTGCCTTGGACCCCGACGAGAGCGTCTTGCGGTAATAAAGGCCGTTTCGGCCCCCGTAGAGATAGGCCCCCTTCCCGGCTCGAGTCCCGACCCGCAGGCCCTTGACACCAGCCGAGACACCGATTCCCGACTTCGAGAAGTTCAGGCGCAACGGCCCAAATGACTTGCTCTTGCGGAGGTAGACGCCCATGAATACCAGTGTAGGAGCCGGCTATTTCATATGCATGAATTCGGTTCGAACTCCCCGAGTTTCGACACAGTGCGTCAGGAATCGCCAGGTGCAAAAGCGCTCATAGAGTGAAGCCATGGCACTCCCGGATCCCGCCCCACATCGCACAGCCCTCGTCACGGGAGCTTCCTCAGGCATTGGTGAAGCGATCGCCCGTGACCTTGTGAGGCGAGGCCACGGCGTCACCCTCCTCGCCCGGAGGGCTGACCGGCTCGAAGCACTTGCCACCGAGCTCCGAAGCGGTGGTCAACGCGTTGAGGTCCTGCCCACCGATCTGTCTGACCGCTCCGCTCGAGCCGGGCTTCCTGGGGCGATCGAGGCCCTTGGCCTTGAGGTTGACATTCTCATCAACAACGCCGGGCTGTCGACCCTCGGACCAGTGGCGTCCTCAAGCCCTGAGGCCGAGATGAATATGGTCGAGGTCGACGTCATGGCAGTGATTGACCTCTGCAGCCGATTCACGCCAGCCATGCTTCGGCGAGGTCGAGGTGCCATCCTCAACGTGGCATCGACTGCCGCGTTCCAGCCGCTTCCGGGGCAGGCCGGCTACGGCGGTTCCAAGGCCTTTGTCGTCTCCTATACCCAGGCGCTCAACACTGAACTGCGTGGCACCGGAGTCACCGCCACCGTCTTGTGTCCCGGCCCAGTTGACACCGGCTTCGGCGAGCTCGCTGGCTTCTCCATAGAAG
>JBAXAR010000178.1:0-3133 GCA_037142475.1 Actinomycetes bacterium | reverse complement strand
GATCTCGAGCCCGGGAAGTCAAGCCAGCCGGGTACCTTCGCTGACCGCGAGGCTGCTCTTGTCGAGCTCGCAGCGTGTCGTGAACGGTATGTCCCCACCGACACTCACTGAGTTCACCTTCGGTGCCGTAGCGGACTACCCTCGGCCCCAAAGCGGCGCACCGGCGTCGTGAGGAACCCTGGGGGGCGACGATGGCACATCCTCGTGAAGAGGTCGAAGCGGCGGTTGCACGATACGTAGAGTTGCGCGAAAAGATTGATGTCGGCGATGAGAACAGCTTCGGCGTCTTGGCTGATCTGTACACCGACGGAGCCGTCTATGTTGATGCCGCGTGGGGTCGCCTCGAAGGGCGTCCTGCAATCGCCGAGTGGCTTGTCGAGTCGATGGTTGGTCTCGACGATTGGCGGTTCCCTATTGAGTTCACCGCCATCGAAGGTGATCACGTGATCGTCAAGTGGACCCAAATCCTTCCCTCGACGAAGCCCGACGGATCAACCTGCACCCAGTCGGCCTACTCACACTTGATCTACGCCGGCGACGGCAAGTTCTCCTACGAGGAGGACACCTACAACATGATCCATGTCCTTGAAGACATCACGGCGAGCGGGTGGTCACCGACGGTTCCGATGAACGTTCCTCCGGCGAATCCAGACCGGAACTGGTCACCAGATCCGTCCTAGGGGTTCGCACTCCCAAGAGTGACTGAGAACGACTTTCTTGAGGAGCCTCGAACGGCGAGGACGCGCACGACGTCACCCGGCTTTGACGCTTGGGTGATCTGGGTCACGTCCTCTGCGGTGGTGATCCTCTTCCCCTTCATCTCGACGATGACGTCCCCCTGGCGGAGACCGCTGAGATCAGCAGGACTTCCCGGGAGCACGGCGAGAACGACAGCCCCACTAGACGGCGTCAGGTTGTACTGACTCTTGAGATCAGGGCTGAGCGTGGCGATCTGGACACCCATGTACCCGCCCTTGGTCGTCGCACCTGACACTCCGCCCTTCTCAAGTTGTGGGAGGAGTTTCTGAACCTTGGCGGCGGGGATGGCGAACCCGATATTTTGAGCGTTGGAGCCATTCGACGTCGACCCAGCTACCGCCGTATTGACACCGATCACGTTTCCAGATGAGTCGAGCAGTGGTCCCCCGGAATTCCCGGGGTTGATCGCGGCATCGGTCTGGATCATGTTGGTGAGGGTCTCGGTGCCCCCTGCGGACCCGTCCCCGGCGGTGACCGTCCGGCCCAGGGCCGAAACGATTCCCTGGGTGACGGTGGGAGTTCCCGCAGCGAGACCAAGAGCGTTCCCGATCGCAACCGCTGCATCACCGACCTCGACGCGATTTGAGTTCCCGAAGGTGACCGGCGGAAGTCCTGATGCCCCATCGATCTTCAGGAGAGCGACATCATTCGACGGATCCGTCCCCACCAGGGTGGCTGATTCGGCCTTGGTTGACCCCGAACGCGTGATGGTTATGGTGCCGCCACCCTTCGCCAGCGCGATGACGTGGTTGTTGGTGATGACCTGGCCATCGGACGAGATGATCATCCCGGTGCCTTGGTCCTCAGTGCCCTGATTTTTTACGTCGATCGACACGATCGACGGAAGTACCTGCTTGACAAGCGTTGGGATGGTTACTCCGTTGGGGAGACGGGCAGCAGCGGGAGCGGAATCGGTCTGCAGAATTGTGACACCTTGGGAGTTTGGATTCGAGGCGATGAGGCCCCCGACGGTCCCTCCTGCGAGGGCGCAGATGGTGGCGAGGATGCCAATTCGCCAAAGTTTCGCCGGTCGCGTCTGCTTCGCCGACGGGGCAACTCCAGTCCTGTCAGCCGACTTGGGCGAGTTCCACAGCAACGGCTGGGGGTTTTCGGCGGAGCCAGAATTCCGGGAGTCTGATCCAGAAGGGCTTTGTGACCGAGGGGCGAGCGGCAGGGAGGGCCAGACATCGGTCGTGTCGCGACCAGCGCCTCGACCGCTCGTCATGTTCCCTCCATCAGTGGCCGAACCGGGGTGGTCTACTTCGTGGTCGTCAGTCACGCTCTCTCCTCTAACAGGGTGTTTGATCTGGGAATCTTGCTGGTGATCTTTGTCAAGCCTACGGGAGCGGGGTCGCCGACGGCGCTCGTCTCTGTGGCACCTCGTCGGAGGGAGTGCTGACTTGGTTGTAGATTTGAGCCTTCATGAGTCGCCGTATCGAAATCCAACTGACAAGCCGTATCGCCGATGACCAGTGGTCATGGCGCGCTGCGGGAGCCCGCCAGCCCAAGGGGGTCGTCGACGCCTCCCTTGTCCCCGATGGCATCGCAGAAGGGACTGTCCTCAAGGCTGACGTTGAGATCAGCATCGAGGGTATTGAGGTGATCGCCATTTCTGCCCCCACCGTCGTGGCGGAGAAGCCCAAGAAGGCGCAGACCATCGAGCTCTTGGGCTCGGGACGCGAACAGGCTGGCGTATCGTGGAGCTTGGCCCCCAAGGCCAAGCGCAGCGGACGACGTGAAGACGGAGATCGCCGCGAGGGTGGCGGACGTGACGGACGCGGTGGCCCCGGCGGCAGGGACGCCAAGCCCCGCGGTGACCGACCCGATGGTGGTCGTGGCGGCCCTCGCGCCGGTGGACCTCGTGGACCAGGTGGACCCGGTGGAGGACGCGGACCAGGTGGACCCGGTGGAGGGCGCGGCGACGCTCGCGGTGGGCGTCCGGCGGCGCCTGCGCAATCCATGGAATACCGAAACGCGATGCTGGCCGGACTTGCGCCCGCCCAGCTGCCCATTGCCGAGCAGCTGCTTCGCGGGGGCATCCCCGCCGTGCGACAGGCCATCGACGCTCAGAACGCACAAGCCCGAACCGATGGTCAGCCCCCGGCATCAGAGGAAGCCATCATGGCCATCGCCGAGGAGCTGCTCCCGCTGACCGCCCTGGCGGCATGGAAAGACCGGGCGCATTCAGCGCAGGTTGCCGGCAAGGAGACCCGCCTCCGTGACCTTCGCGCCATCGTCTCGTCTTCGAGGTCTGTCTCGATGGACGACGAGGGTCGCGCAATGGCCAAAGCCCTCCACGAATCGCTCGACCAGCGAGCCAAGGGCCTCAGTGATGAATGGGTGACCCGGATGAGCTCTTCGCTCGACGAAGGAC
>JBAXAR010000177.1:0-3149 GCA_037142475.1 Actinomycetes bacterium | reverse complement strand
CCCAGCTCTGGTCGATGACGTCATCTGGGGCTGCGTCGCCCAGGTAGGGGAGCAGTGAGGTTCCCCAGAAAAAGTAGACACTTGGTTATGCGGCTTGTGCCGCTTGGGTGGCCAACGATATCTCGTAGGTGATCGGGCTGATCTGCCCGATCTTGGAGTAGCGCCGGTCGTGGTTGTAACGATGCATGAACGACTCGATCCCGGCCTCGAGTTCGGCAAGGGTGGCGAAGGTGTTCCGGTAGTAGTACTCGTGCTTGAAGATGCTCCAGAAGGATTCTGCGCTCGCGTGGTCATAGCAAGATCCGGTAGCTCCCATAGACCGGACCAGGTCCATTTCCCCACACTTATTGACGACGTCCTTGGCAGTGAATTGTGCGCCGCGATCGGTGTGGAAAATTGTTCCCCGGCAGTTGTACTGCCGGGTGAACCACGCCATCGCCAGCGCACCGGTTACTAGGTCGGCCTGCATGTGATCGGCGACGGCGTAGCCCAGGGCCCGGCCGGAGTGCTCGTCCCGGATTGCGCAGAGGTAGGCGGAGGTGGCCCCGCACGTTAGGTACGTGATGTCTGAGGTCCAGACCGCGTTCAAGTGTCCTTGATCAAACACCCGGTTCACCAAGTCCGGCGGGAACACCGCCTCATGGTCAGCGATCGTTGTCACGACCTTGAACGTGCGAGGGCTGATACCAGCGATCCCCATGGCCCCCATGGCCTTGGCGATCGTCTTCTCGTTCACCATAACGCCCGCCTCGTGCAGGTCGGCAGTGATCCTAGGTGCCCCATACGTGCCATGTGAGGCCTTGTGATGGGCCACGATCTGGGCCTCCAGATCCGCCCGAGCCTGCTCACGGACACTCAGATCCCGCCGACCCTGATTGGCCTTCCACCGGTAGTAGCCGGCGCGGGACACCTTCAAAAGACGAGCCATCCGATTGATTTCGAAATTGGCGCACTCCACGGCCATCAAAGCGAATCGCTCCGCCTTGGTGGGTTGCTCGCAAAGTACGCCGAAGCTTTTCCCAAAAAAATTAGGTCCTTATCCTGCTCGATCACCAACTTACGCAGGCGCACCAGTTCCGCCCGCTCCGCACCTGACAATGGCTCCAACTCGGTTCCCTTCGACGCCTCGATACGGCGACGCTCATCACGGACCCAGGTGCCCAGCGCCTTCTCACCGATATTCAAATCACGAGCGACCTCCGCAATCGCCCGACCCGAATCGATGACCCGATGAGCGGCCTGGACCTTGTACTCCGTGGTGAACTTCCTGCGATTTGCAGACATGACAACATCCTCCCAGCCCGACCCGCAAGTCAGACGGATTGACGTGTCTACTTTTTCTGGGGAACCTCATCTTGGGTTCAAGGGGTCAGCGCAACGGTCGGTACGTCATCCTTGACCGGATGGCCTGACCGAAGGAGAAGCGCGTGACCGCTCACCTGACCGTGTTCCAGAGGGATCTTGCCCGGCGCCTGCGGGCTGGGGGGATGAGCCTTCGGGGCATCGCCAAGGAAGTCGGGTGCAGCCATTCGGGCATCGAGGTGGTGCTCCGTGGCGGGCAGGCCCGAGAGGCGAGGGCCCAGGCATGGACGCCGCGGGATGGGAGCCTGCAGGCAGTCGAGCGCGAGGAGATCCTGCTGGGGCTGCAGCGCAATGAGTCGATGAGCGCCATCGCACGGGCGCTGGGCAGGTCGCCGTCGACGGTGACCTGGGAGGTCACGTCGAACGGCGGCCCGGACGCATACCGGGTCTGGCCGGCCCACCTGCGAGCCCGCGACGCCACAAGGCGTCCCAAGCGCGCCAAGCTCGACCAGGGCCCGCTTTGTGACACAGTGACCGAATGGCTCAAGACCCTCTGGTCGCCCGAGGAGATCACGAATCGACTGCTCCTTGACTACCCCGACGACCCCGGGATGCGCGTGAGCCACGAGACGATCTACCAATGCCTCTACGTGCAGGGCAGAGGCGAATTACGCCGGGAACTCGCCCGATGCCTGCGATCGGGACGCACCAGACGAAAGGCCCAGGGCGCCGCGAAGCGGACCGGACCGGTGGCGACCATGGTGAGCATCAGCGAGCGTCCCGCCGAGGCCGACGACCGCGCGATTCCCGGCCACTGGGAAGGGGATCTCATCATCGGCAAGAACGGCGCGAGCGCCGTCGGGACCCTTGTCGAGCGCATGACCCGCTACCTGCTCCTCCTCCACCTGCCCAACGATCACGGCGCGCTCGCCGTCGAGGAAGCCATGCGAAACGCCATCGCCACCCTCCCCGCAGAGCTCGCACGCAGCATCACCTGGGACCAGGGAAGCGAGATGGCCAGCCACCTGTCCTTCACCACCGCCACCGGCATCCCGATCTACTTCTGCGACCCTCACTCGCCATGGCAACGCGGCTCGAACGAGAACACGAACGGACTGATCCGCCAATACCTTCCCAAGAGCACCGACCTGTCCGTCCACACCGCAGACGACCTCCTCGCCATCCAGCGAAGCCTCAACGGACGACCACGAAAAACCCTCGGCTATAAGATGCCAGAAGAGAAACTAGCCGAGATCGTTGCGCTGTCCACTTGAATCCGCCCATGCGTCCCCTGCTCGTACAAAAGTGCGGCGAGTGCCCTCAAGTCGACGTAGTTCGCTTGCCTCGCGAACCCGTTCGCCAGGCCGACTGTAATGAACCGATCACTTGGCAGCACGACTTCGAACGCTAAAAGAGGCGAACATCGTCGACTGAAACAGGCCAAGTCAACCTTTGGGATGTCACCATATAGAGGCGTTGAGCCGAATCGGTTCAGGCGTGAACGTCTACTCAGCGAACCGAAGTTCGCCCAGTTGACCATGAAACAGCCGACCCTCGTGCGCCTGGTCAGCGAAGGGCATCGACCTTGGCATGCTCAAGCGTGCTAGTCGACCTGACGCGAACTGGAGCAGTCGGGAACACGAAGGGCACCCTCAATGGGAGCGACCTTGTTCGCCAAAGTTCGCTCCTTTGACCCACGGTGGCGCATTTAGGGGAACCGATGGACGGTAGGGGTGAGCCACTTCGCCTGGTCAGGCACCACTTCCCCTAGAGGATCTTATTTTCAGGTCACAAATTGAAATCGTTCACTTTTCCGGGAACCTTGTCGGGTTATGGTTCGTCAAAGA
>JBAXAR010000176.1:0-3158 GCA_037142475.1 Actinomycetes bacterium | reverse complement strand
GAAATCACCCCCACGCTCCTCGAAGCTGGAGTGGGCTCGGCCATTGTCTACATCTCGTCGATCGAGGCCTTCTTCGGCCACGATTTTCTCCCTGCCTATGCGGCATCAAAGGCCGGCCTCCTCGGCCTCACTCGTTCCTCATGCCACACGCTGGGACCGCAGGGCATCAGGGTCAACTCGGTCTGCCCAGGGGCGGTCGAGACCCCGATGCTCCAGCCGATGCTCGACATCGAGGGTGTGCGCCCCCAGCTTGAGGCCCGCACGCCACTGCTGCGTTTGGCGCAGCCCGATGACGTCGCCAAGGTGGTTCGTTTCTTGCTCTCGGAGGAAGCACGGTTCGTCACCGGCACCCAGATCGTGGTCGATGGCGGTCTCACCGCCATCGGCGGGATCTAGGCCGTGAGAACTCTGATCAGGTGAAGGTCTCGACCGGACGGACCACGATGGTCTTGCCGATCTTGTCGTGGAGCGTCTGATTGCTCTTGTCCCACAGCGGCCAAAACATGTCAGCGAGCTGAACGACAGCCAGCAGCCCCATGAGGGCGCTCACCGACGCCATCGCCTCGGCCGATACGGCCCGGGTGAGCGCCTGAGCCGGTGTGACCGCACCTCGGGTGGTGGCATCGACACAGGTGATCTTCATCAGTTTCATCCCGATGGTCTGGCCACCGTTGTAGGCAATCAAGAGCCCGCCATAGGCCACTCGAGCAACCCCTCCAATGAGCAGCGCCAGCAGGATGCTGCCGAGCGGCCTGGTCGCCAGAGAGATGATAATTCCAAGCGGGAGCATGTCGATGAGGAACCCCCCGGCCCTCCAGCCAAAGCCAGCGAGATCCTGCTGCGTGGTGATTGCGTCATCCGGGTCAGCCCATGCGGGGGGCAGAAAGCCAGATTGTCCTGCGGGAGGCTGTGTCGGGGGGAGGCCCGGATCTCTCGGAACGGGGTTCGTCGACTCTTCGTCGCCGATCTCTTCGTTCTCGTCACCCATCACTGTCTCCTTCGCATCATCGTTCTCATCATCGTTCTCATCGCCGGTGGCGATTGGCCCACGCCGTACCGAGTCAGCAATGACTCGATCTCCGCGGTCACCAGACACCGTCACAATACTGAGAAGGTGGCCCCACGCGGACCTCAGGGCTGATAGCGGCGATGCATCCATCCCCCACCAGGTGATGGCACGTACATGAATCGGTCGTGGAGTCGGTCCTCGCGTTGCTGCCAGAATTCGAAGTGCTCCGGCACAAGACGATACCCACCCCAGTGCTCGGGTCGCTCGACCGGCACACCCTCGAGCCTGGTCTCGGCCTCGACCACCGCCTGCTCAAGGGCAGCGCGGGATTCGATCGGTCGACTCTGCTCCGAGACGAGCGCACCGATCTGATGGCCACGATTACGGCGAGCGAAGTAGGTATCGGATTCGAGGGTGCTCAGTTTCTCGACGGTGCCCTCCACCCTGACTTGGCGACCCAAGGGCTCGACGAACCACAGCATCGAGGCTCTCGGGTTCTGCTCAAGATCCTCGCCCTTTCGGCTCTGGTAGTTCGTGAAGAAGCAGAACCCACGCTCATCACGGCTTCGGAGCAGCACCATGCGGGCCCGGGGCTGGCCGGTGGCATCGGCGGTGGCGATGCAGATCGCCTCAGGCTCGCGGACCACCGCCACGGCCTCCTCCCACCACAATTCGAACTGGACGAAGGGGTCGCGATCAAGCCCGATTCCGTCGAGGGGGTCCCACCGGGGTGTCTCAAAACTCATTGCTCTCCACCTTTGCTTGTGAGTTGTAAGGCCATTGAGGGATCAGCCGCTTGGGTGAGGGGGGCGATCTCGCCTGCTGTCAATCGAAACCACCCCGCTGCAGCGATCATCGCGGCGTTGTCGGTGCACATCGTCGCCGAAGGAAGATGGCAGGCGATCCCCGATTCCTGGCACGCCTCGGCCATCGCCGAACGCAACGCCGAGTTTGCCGCCACGCCGCCGCCGAGGACCAAGGCAGTCGCACCCACACGGTCCACCGCCCGCATGGCCTTGTCCACCAGCACGTCAACGACCGCCGCCTGAAAGCTCGCCGCGACGTCTGGAACGTTGACCGTGGTCGCCTTGTCCACCATGCGCACTACCGCGGTCTTGAGTCCCGAGAACGAGACGTCGAGACTGTCGCCGCGCAGCGCCCTCGGGAAGGCAAAGGCAGTGGGGTCACCCTCTCGGGCAAGACGGTCGATGGCTGGCCCGCCCGGATACCCAAGGCCCAGGAACCGAGCCACTTTGTCGTAGGCCTCGCCGGCTGCGTCATCGATCGTCTCACCCAGTAACCGGTAGCCCCCGGGAGCATCGACGGCCAGCAGCATCGTGTGGCCCCCCGAGACCAGGAGCGTCACATGAGGAAAGGCCACCTCCCCGGCGTCGAGTTGGGCGGCGAACAGGTGGCCCTCGAGGTGGTTGACCGCGACCAATGGGACACCCCACGCATAGCTCATCGCCTTGGCACCCGAAAGACCAACCAGAAGTGATCCGATGAGTCCCGGACCAGCGGTCACTGCCACCGCCTCCACGCCCGGTTCCGTCATGGACCCGCCGGCCGCAGCGAGGGCCTCGGCGACCACCGGTTCAAGAAGCTCGACGTGCGCCCGTCCCGCCACCTCGGGCACCACGCCACCAAATGCAGCGTGAAGGTCGATCTGGCTCGAGACCACTGACGACAGAACGCGTAACTCGTCGTCGACCACGGCCGCCGCCGTCTCGTCACAGCTTGTCTCGATGGCGAGCAGGCGGGGTCGAGTCATGGCGTGGAGCCTAGGGATGCCGCCATCGATGCTCGACGCGCGCGCTCAGCCGGGTCATCGAGATCACCGCTCCACATCACGATGGCATCTTCGCCACCGGCGTAGTAGCCCTTGCGGATTCCCACCGGTGCCAAGCCGAACTTCCGGTAGAGACCCTGTGCGGCAGTATTCGAGGCCGCCACCTCAAGCGTCAGGCGCCGGCCTCCTCGTTGGAGTGATGCCTCAATGCCATCAAGGAGCAACAGTGTGGCGACCCCGCGCCGATGCGACGCTGGCACCGTGGCGATCGTGTTGACGTGGATCTCGTCGTCGACGTACATCAGGCCCAGATAGCCAAGGATGTCACCGGCCACGATGGCCTTGGTGTAGCGGCGCGTC
>JBAXAR010000175.1:0-3173 GCA_037142475.1 Actinomycetes bacterium | reverse complement strand
CCTGAGGGCCATGGCCTCATCGTGCGCACCGCCGCTGAAGGGGCGTCAGCCGAAGACCTCCGTCGCGATGTCGAAGAGCTCTCTGCGAGGTGGGCAGCGATCGCCGCAGAGGCGGACCGTTCCGGTCGGCCTGGGCTGCTCTATAGGGAGCTCGACCTCGCGGTGCGAATTCTGCGAGAGGAGCTCAACGGCGATTACCGAGGGGTCCTTATCGATGACCCGGTGCTCTTTGAGCAGGTTCGTACCTATGTCTCTCAGGTGAGTCCTGAGATGGCAGACCGGGTCGAGCTCTACGACACCACTTCTGAGCCTCTTCCACTCTTTGAGCGTTATTTCGTCCACGAGCAACTTCACAAGGCCCTCGATCGCAAGGTCTGGCTTCCTTCGGGAGGCTCGCTCATCATTGAGCGCACTGAGGCGCTCACCGTGATCGATGTCAACACGGGCAAGAACGTCGGGAAGACCAATCTCGAGGAAACCGTTTTCAAGAACAACCTCGAAGCAGCCGAGGAAGTGGCGCACCAGCTTCGCCTCCGAGACATCGGCGGGATTATCGTGATCGACTTCATCGACATGGAGTCCAAGGGGCACCGTGAGTCGGTCGCAGCCTCGCTCCGTCAGGCACTGGGTCGCGATAAGACACGAACTCAGGTCTTCGACATCTCTGAGCTCGGTTTGGTCGAGATGACGCGAAAGCGCATCTCCGAAGGCCTCATCGAATCAGTGTCGTCACTTTGCCCCCATTGTGAGGGTCGCGGTCTCGTGTTTGACGCCGACCTCGGCTGAGCCAAGAAATTCACTACTACCCTCAAGATGGACTAGAGTTAGGAACCCATGTACGCCGTCATCCGCACCGGAGCATCACAAGAACGGGTCGAGCAAGGCCAGCGCCTTCGCATCGACCTCCGACCCGAGGAGATCGGAGCTGTCATCAGCTTCGAGCCCGTCCTCATCGTTGATGGAGACAGCGTGCTGTCTTCGCCTGCGCAACTTGCGGCTGCCAAGGTCACCGCAAGCGTGATTGGCGAAGAGAAGGGCCCCAAGATTAGGGCGATGACTTATAAGGCGAAGGCCAACCAGCGCAAGCGTTGGGGCCATCGGCAGCGCTATTTGACGGTTGAGATCACGTCGATCTCACCTGCCGGCTGAGAACGAGGGAGCTGAGATGTCAAAGACTAAAGGTGGCGGTTCAACGAGGAACGGTCGTGATTCAAATGCCCAGCGCCTCG
Source organism: Actinomycetes bacterium (assembly GCA_037142475.1). Classification (GTDB taxonomy): domain Bacteria; phylum Actinomycetota; class Acidimicrobiia; order Acidimicrobiales; family RAAP-2; genus CAIUMH01. The sequence goes on along the minus strand of JBAXAR010000175.1, from coordinate 1,944 downwards.
GCGTGAAGGTGTTTGACGGCACCGCTGTGACCGGCGGATCAATCATCGTTCGCCAGCGTGGGACTCGTTTCCACCCTGGGCGGAACGTGGGCATTGGGAAGGACGACACGCTGTTCGCACTCACTGCGGGCAAGGTCAAGTTCGGAAGCCGTAACGGCCGCAAGCTTGTGGATGTCCTCACCGACTAACCACGCCAAGGAGCCCTCGGGCGACTGAAGGATTTGAACGACCCAGGGCATCCGCCCTGGGTCGTTCTCGTTGCGGGGGCAACGGTGTGGCAGCGACTGGGTGAACCTGCAGGACGGAAGGCCCGCGACCCGGCCGGAACGAGAGGCGAGTGAGAAAAGAAGAACCCCCGGCCATGCGGCCGGGGGTTCTTCTTTTCACTCATTGCACCGACAAAGGTCGGCGAGAGTACCTACTTCTTGATGGTCGGGGCCTTGACTTCGCCCTTGACCGTCTTTTTGAAGGTTGCTCCGGCGGAGACCTTGGGGGCCTTCGAGGCCTTCACCTTGATCTCTGCACCCGTCTGAGGGTTACGTGCGGTGCGAGCCTTGCGGTCGACGCGCTCAAACGACATGAAGCCGGTGATTGCGACCTTCTCGCCGCCAGCAACGGTTGCCACCACGACGTCTTCGATGCCACCGAGGATCTCGGCGACGGTCGACTTCGTGTTGCCGGTGTGTGCGGCGACTGTTTCGATCAACTCGGTCTTGTTCACGGAATTCTCCTTCTCCTTGGCCCTCGGTACCTGGGCCACTCAGACACAATCATGCATGGTCTCGGATCAGTTTTCGGTGATGGTCGGCGATTGTGCCCCATTGGGTATCGGAGAGCGGGCCAAGAGCACAAGCGAGGGGAACCCCACGATCAGTGTCTGGAGGGCCCAGCCTCGAGTGTCAAGACCACGCCGTCGTGCCATCGCTCCTGCAGCGAGCGCTTCGCCGAGGTGGACAGCGAGGGCGGCGACGAGGATGGTCCGAAGCGATCGGTTGGTCGGGATCTGAACCCTCTGACGCACAGCCGAAGCCGCACGAGGCGAGAGCACCAGGCTGATGAGTGCGAGGAGCCCACCATCAAGGATGGCGAACCAGAAAAGACGAGGGTGGTCAACGGGTGGCAGGGGGTCCATGGGCCAAGTCTGACTCGGTGGCGGACGGTGTGATGCCCGATAGGCTCAAGAGCGTGGAAGACGGCTACCACACCCCGCTCGAGGAGTACCTCGAGACCATCCGTTCACTTCAGGACGAGGGGACTTCGGTGATTGGCGCTCGTATCGCGGAGCGTCTGGGTCGCTCGGCGCCCGCAGTCAAGGAAATGCTTGATCGTCTTGAGGACGATGGGTATGTCCACCGGACCGGACGCGTGGTGTCGCTGACCGATCGGGGGCAGTCAGTGGCCACAACGGTGGTGCGGCGCCACCGTCTTGCTGAGCGCCTCTTGGTCGATGTGATTGGCCTGGAGTGGCACAAGGTCCACGCCGAAGCCGGGCGATGGGAGCATGTGATTTCGGCCGACGTCGAGGAGCGCCTCATCGCACTTTTGGGGGATCCCGGAACCTGCCCCCATGGAAACCCAATTCCTGGGAGCAAAGCCCGTCACATGGGCCCTGAGCGCCGACTCAGCGAGGTGACGGCCGGTGAAGTTGTGAGGCTCCAGAGAATTACTGAACTGATCGAACACGATCACGCGGCGCTCCTCATCCTCGACAGGGGAGGGTTCATCCCGGGCCGAGATGGCGAGTTGATCTCACGTGGTGGCGATGGATCAGTGGTGGTACAAACGGATGTCGGAGCTGTCGAGATACGTGCTGAATGGGCCGCAGCGATGTTCGTCGGCGCGCCCCTCGGCTCCGAGGTCTCGCCAGCCTCGTAGGATCAGGCGATGGGTGACTTTGTCGATCAGGCGCAGTTGCACGCGAAAGCGGGCGACGGCGGGGCCGGA
>JBAXAR010000174.1:0-3182 GCA_037142475.1 Actinomycetes bacterium | reverse complement strand
TGTCATCGCACGCCCGAGCGGTTGCCCTCTCCGACCACAGGATCCAGGGCTGGCTCCGAGTGGCATCCGGTTCTGCTCGGTATTGCGGATGGGAGGACGTCGATGTCGGCGTGCTCGACGCAGCGGTCCCGATGACGAGAGGCACGTGGCTCACGAGTGGCCTGCGTTGCCAGATTGGCCCCGCTGTCGGCCCGACGAGCGACGAAGAATGGGTCCATGCCCTCGGAGTGGTGGGAGCCCTGGCCCTCCAGGCGGTCCTCGCGGCAGACAAGGCCCGCGGAGAGATCCGGGTCAAGCGTCTTGAGGGCGCCGAGGATCGTGCCCTCCAGCAAACTCAAGCGGGGGTCGCCCGGCTCGTTGGAGCCCTTCGTCGGAGCGCAGTGACAACCAAGGGAGCGGAGGACAATTTGTCCTCGCTCCTCAAAGCGGCGTTCGACGTGGCCGTTGCTTCGGGTCTGCATGTGACGGCTGACGCACGAGCCCAAGTCGTCGACGAGGTTGCCCTTGGCCGTGACCCCCTGACGGCCACCGCCGAGGCCTGTCAGGCGCGAGCACGGATTGTGGATCTCGCCACGGGGTGGTGGAAGGTTGAAGGCCCTCCGCTGGTGGCCACCTTGGATTCGGGCAACACGGTCGCCCTGCAGTGGAAGAGTCGTCGGTGGATTGCCACCGACCCCAGAGGCCTTGAGGACCCGTTTGCCGTCGATGCCTCAACCGCAGGAACCTTCGCTGCGAGGGCCACCGAGTTCGTCCCTGTTCTTCCCGCAACCCCGAGTTCGCTGCGAGCGCTGGCTCGCCTGACGCTCGAGGGCTCACGCTCGGAGCTCATCGTTATTGCCGTGACCACCACGCTGATCGCCGCTGCAGCCTTCGTGATTCCATTCGTCTTTGGTGGGATTGCCGAGTCCTTCGACTCGATTTCCGTCCGCAGTTTGCTTGAGGCCCTTTTGGCCCTCGGGTTAATCCTTGCGGCCTCGGTCGGTTGGCAACTCGTTCGCGGGCGCGCCCTGATCCGAGCACGAGCTCGCGGCGGCGCCATTGCGATGGGTGCGATCTGGGACCGCATGATGCGTCTGCCAGCCACCTGGCACCAGGGGAAGAGTCTTGGCGACCGGCTCACGCAGGCGACGGCAGTCAATGTGGCCTCCTCGGGGGTGTCGGACCTGATGGCCTCGCAACTCCTCGACACCGTGGTCGTTCTGGGAAGTCTTGCGGCCATTGCGACGACCAACATCGCATTGCTGGTCTCGGTTGCCGTGCTGACCATCTTCCAGCTTGGCGTCAACTCGCTCCTCGTTCGAGCCAGTGCCAAGCGTGCGGCAGACCGGGTGGAGGCAAACGCCCAGGTGTCCGGTCTTTTGATCGAGACGATTCGAGCGGCGAATCGCTTGCGATCATCGGGAGCAGAGGCTCGAGCGTTCCACCGATGGGCCCTGATCCACGCCGAGTTGACGAGGGCAGATCTCAAGCTGCGCTTCATCATGACCACCCAGAGTGTCCTGATCGCTGCGTGGCCGGTGCTCGGCCTCATGGTGGTCGTCATCGTGGCCCCGTTGTCGCACGCCACCTTCGCTAACTTCGTGACGGCCCAGACGGCCACCGTCGTGATGTCGGTCACGATCGCTGCCGCCACAATGGCGGCGAGTTCGACGCTGGCATCGCGTGAGGTGATCAAGCGGGTCGGGCCGGTTCTCGAGGAGACACCTGAGGGTTTCGGAGAGGGAGAGAACCCGGGCCGCCTCTTCGGCGAACTGGCGTTTCGCAAGATCATGTTCCGCTACACGCCCGGGGGCCCCAACGTGCTCTCAGGGGTGACCTTCGAGGTGAGTCCGGGTGAGCACGTGGCCATCGTGGGCGGTTCCGGGAGCGGGAAGTCCACGCTGCTCCGGGTCCTGCTCGGACTTGAAGACGTTGCCTCAGGGGTCGTGGAAGTTGATGGCAAGGATCTGTCATCACTCAACCGGCCACTCGTGCGGCGCCAGATCGGCTGCGTCCTGCAGTCGAGCGCACTGTTGCCGGGAACGATCCGAGACAATGTCGACATGGGTCGGCACCTTTCGAACGACCAGATCTGGGAAGCCCTCGATGCCGCAGCGATCGGGGACCAAATCAGAGCCATGGCCCGCGGCCTCAATACGCCGGTGGTCGAAGGAGGCACGTCGCTCTCTGGAGGAGAGCGCCAGCGCGTCCTGATCGCTCGAGCACTGGCGGGACGACCGAGGATGCTCATCCTCGACGAGTCGACCAGCGCCCTCGACAACGCCACGCAGGAGGAGATTGTCGGATCGATCGAGCGGCTTCGTGTCACCCGGATCGTCGTGGCTCACCGCCTTTCGACGATCCAGCGAGCCGATCGAATCATCGTGCTTGAGGGCGGCAAGGTGGCCCAGGAAGGCACGTTCGAGAACCTGATGGCGACTCCCGGGCCGTTCCGGGATCTCGCTCAGCGCCAACTCGTCTAGACCTCGGCGGGCCTTTGGCCAGCGTGAGGCCTCTGTATCGCCACTGCGCTGCTGAGCGGGGAGCGGAGAAGCGTCAGCGAATATCGCCGAGGGGGACGTTCGGGTCGTGATGGGGGAGCGGGACTCGACAGAGCGCCGCCAACGCAGGAAGAGTCCCTGCCAAAACCGGTCCAGTGAGGACCACGAAGATCACCGTGACGACGTTGATAGGTCCTTGAAGGACAAGGGCGATGACCAGCAGGACTGCTTCAATGGCCCAACGTGTGCGGTGGATTCGCCCTCCGCGGGCCACGATCGCCAGCATCAGCTCCTCCAGGCATCCCGCTCCACGGTCGGAGAGGACGAACCCGGTCACGCCGAGATAGAGCAGAGCAAGCGAGGCTGCGGCCATCAGGCATCTCACCCACATGGAGTCAGGAGCCGGAATCACGTGCATGCCGAGGTTGATCACCAGACCGACACCGAGCGCCAAGAGGATGGTGCCGATCTTGGGTCGACGACCGAGCGCCCACGCTCCAGCAAGCACGATGGCTGAATTAATCCATGAGACAGTTCCCACCAAGATTCCCGTCTTGAGGGCGATCGCGGCATTGATGGCGTCGTAGGGATCTGTCCCGAGGTGAGCCTGGTGAAGGCCGGCGATACCGATTCCTGCGACGGTAAGACCCACGACGTAGAGGGCGGTGCGGGTGGTCTCCACCCGGGATTCGATGATGCTGG
>JBAXAR010000173.1:0-3227 GCA_037142475.1 Actinomycetes bacterium | reverse complement strand
GATCAGATGAAGAAAAATCAATAGAGGCCCCCCTGCCCACACCCGCGCCGAGCGCATCAGGGGGAAGTGAGGACATCAAGGCCGTAAGCCAAGAGAGCGGGGATCCCCCAGAACCTCTTGAGACTTCGCCTGACCCATCGACGGTCAATGGCGGGGAGGGCCACACGCTTGCCGCCATGCAAGAGCCTTTGGAGGAGGCCTCACCGGATATGGACGCCGATGAGAGCGAATCGGCTATTTCCGCCCCTGCGTCACCCTTTGGATCTCCTCACGAACAGGTCGTGCCGCCGGGTCCGAGCGCGTCGTCACTCACCGGAACCTATGACGATCTCTTTGGGTCAACTCAGATTCGGACTGTCGAAGGGGCTGCGGTGAGGCCTGAGGAAGACCTTCACGAGGATGGACCGCGTGTGGTCCTCGAACCCTCCGAACCAGTGAATGATCCTGCTCATGATGGTCACACCATCACGATGAAGGACCTGTTGGCTATCTCGCAAGGCGCCCAGGATCCAATCAGTTCGCGCCGGGAGGCCCCCTCGGTCCTCTCCGTGCTCTGTCCAGATCAACATCCCAATACCCCGCATGACGCGACGTGCCGGGTCTGTGGGTTGCTCATCGCACCTCAAGAGCCAATCTCGATTCCCCGACCCCCTCTTGGGCGTCTGGCGTTCAGCACCGGCGAACTTGTCGTCATCGACAGGACGGCGCTCATAGGGAGATCTCCGAAAGCAAGCGGAATGCTCGCCGACGGACTCCCGCCAGAGATCATCAAGGTGGAGAGTCCGGAGAAGGACATCTCAAGGACACATCTTGAATTGCGAGTGGAAGGATGGCAGGTGCTGGCCATCGATCTGGATTCAGCGAATGGCACCTTCGTCACTGTGCCGGGCCGCGCGCAGCAACGACTTCGCCCTGATGCCCCCTTCATCATCCAGCCAGGGTCTCGAGTGCGCCTCGCTGATGAACTCGAGTTTCGATTCGAGGTTATGCCATGAGCCCGAGCCGTAGCCCTCTCGATCCACCATCGCTTGATGGCTACGTCTTCATCGACCGGCTGGGAGCAGGTGGCTTCGCTGACGTCTTTCTCTATGAGCGTGAATTCCCTCGTCAGAGGGTGGCGATCAAGGTCCTTGATCGAGTAATCGGTGGTGACGGTGGCCAAGCCAGGTTCGTGGCGGAGGCCAATGCCATGGCCAGTCTCTCAACGCACCCTTATATCGTCACGATCTTTCATGCTGCAACGGCATCGGGGGGAAACCCGTTCCTCGTGATGGAGTACTACCCAGGCTCGAATTTCGCCGAGCGGTCCATGACCGAGAGATTCAGTGTGGCACAGGTCCTTCGCCTTGGGATTCAGGTTGCGAGTGCGGTCGAGACAGCTCACCAAGCTGGGATTTTGCATCGCGATATCAAGCCGGCCAACCTTCTGACGAGCGCCTATGGCCGTCCAGGGCTCACGGACTTTGGTATTGCCCTTTCACGAGATACCGCACAGGCAGCCGCCGAGGGACTCTCAATTCCTTGGTCCCCTCCGGAGGCTCTGAGTGGCCCAGACGCCACCGACGAGCGTTCTGATGTCTATTCCCTTGCCGCCACGCTCTACACCCTGCTTGAGCGTCGGTCGCCGTTCGAAGAACCGGGTGGGTCGAACCGGAGTATCGACCTCATTGCCAGGATTGAACGATCACCATTGGCACCGTTCAGCCGAGAGGACGTTCCAGGGTCACTGTTTCGGCTGCTTTCGCAAGCTATGGCGAAGAACCCAGGGAGTCGACCTGCATCGGCCGCTGACTTCGCTCGCTCACTTCAGGCAATTGAATCCGAGCTCCACTTCGATGCCACTCCATTCGAGGTCGTCGGCGAAGGGCCGTCGTCCCCGGGTTCAAAGGCGATCGACGTTGACGCCGGATCCACCAATATCAAGGGTCCGATGGTCGTTGACTCGCAGACCCGGTTCGCGCGCTCCTCGCGCCCCTCGTCGCACGACACGGTCGTCCCTCGCGACCGGGGTGCGCAAGCGGTCCCAATCAGAGGCGTCCCCTTCGCCGTCCCGGATGTCCCGCGCGTGGCCCCAGCCGCCCAACCAGTCGGACCTGCTGAGGGTTCATCTCGACTGCCCTCCTCGGCCTCGTACGACGCTCCTCAACCGACGTCGACCTACAAAGCACCTTTAGGGGAATCGTCACGACGCCCACCACCACGGAAATGGCTTGTGGCCGCTGGCGCCCTTCTTCTTGCACTCTTGGCAGCTGCATTCTTCGTCTTTGGAAGTTCGTCAGGCGAGCCGACCATCTCGGTCTGGTGGTCAAATCCCACCTTGGAGTCGACGAATTGGACGCTTCACTGGTCACCCGCATCGGCGCTCCCAGCAGGAACCTTCTGTCGAGTCTCTCTTGACCCGCAATCGCCGACGGAACACCGAGTTCGATACTCAGTTCCCTGTGCGAAAGGAAGATATCGATGGCCGAACTCCTTTACAGTCACCGGCACCCAACGGGTCCCCCAAAACGCAGATGTTTTTGAGTTTGTGACTCCCGGGGGGGCAATGGCGACACCCACGGTCAGTCCGACTCCTCGGTAACGGCATCAACGTGTTGGTGGTGACGTTCTGCGACGAGCGAATCGAATGCGATGAGACGAAACCGTTCACCATTGGACGTGATGCTGATCTCGTTGTCGATGAGAACCCCTACCTCCACCGTCATTTCCTGACTATTCAGAAGACCGATGGGATCTGGTGGCTATCGAACACGGGGAGTCTTCTTTCCGCAACCGTGGGGGAGCCCCTTGGCCGGCTCCAGGCTTGGTTGTCACCTGGAGCACGCCTGCCCCTCGTCTTTCCTGAAATCTCGGTTCGCTTCACGGCAGGCTCAACGACCTATGAGATCCAGGTGGAGGTGGAGGGAACGCCCTTTTCCCTCATCGATCCAGGGCCACCCGCCTCGATGACCATTACCCAAGGCTCTGTTCCACTCACTGCAGATCAGCGGTTACTTCTTGTTGGGCTGGCGGAAAAAGTACTCCGCGGGGATTGGCGGACTGGTGCATCGATTCCGACCTCTTCGGAGACGGCAGCCCGGTTGGGCTGGACTCTCACCAAGTTCAATCGGAAACTCGACAATGTCTGTGACAAGTTGACCAAAGCTGGGATTCAGGGCCTCCGCGGCGAATCGGGCGCACTGGCATCATCACGACGGGCGCGCCTGATTGAGTACGCCCTCTCAGCA
>JBAXAR010000172.1:0-3272 GCA_037142475.1 Actinomycetes bacterium | reverse complement strand
GTCGGACACCGAGAGGAATCGATGGCCAAAGCGCCGCAAGAGGTAGGGCCACGATGACCCCACCAGCCACTCCGGTGGCGACGCGTCTCACAAGATCGCGGCGCTCCGCATTCTGGATCCACGTCCCCGTGACGCGCCCGACTGCCTCGATTCCTAGGGATGCCAACACGGCGACACACAAAATTGTGATCACCACGAGGCGACCCTGAATGGCGCTATCGAGGAGTGGAAGACGATAGAAGTTGCTCCAGAGGGCCCAGAATTGGAACGCTCCCAGCGACAGCAAGAAGGCCACGAGGCCGGCCCCGACCAAGGCCCACCGCGACATCCTCCTGAGTCCGCTCATCAGGCCGATGAACGCAGCCCCTAGTACTCCCCATCCGAGAAAGGCTCCGGGGGGAAGCGGCTGCTCAAACCAACCAGCCGTGGTTTGAATCCAATGCCACCGTGGCGATGGTGCTCGCGAATACGACACGAGGCCCTTCCATTCGTTCCCCAAAATGTACGTAGGGATTTCCCATGCTGGCCCCGAAAGATGCTTCGGCCCGAGAAGGGCGTAGGTGATCGGAACGCAGAGCAGGACTCCAGAGGTGAATGCACCGTAACTGATGCCGACGAGGGAGGACCGTAGATGGGAGCGATCGCGTAGGAGGTTGTGGGTGATCAGCAAGAGGCACGCCATGCTCAGACCGATTGCGTAGAGAAGCGTCATCTCACTGGAGAGGAAGAATTGCAGGAACAGCAGGATGCCGATGGCGATACCCACGCGCACAGGAGGCCAGACGTGGGTTCGAGCAAGATCGTCGAAGCAGATCGCAATCAGCGGGAGAACGAACGCCGAGGTGAGCATTAAGAGGCCACCAGCGAGATTGTTCACCTCGTAGGCCGAAAACCCGTAGATGCTGCCGCCGACCATCGCCACAACCCATGACCGTGTGAATCGGCGAACAAACGCATAGGCGGCGAGGGCGCTGAGCGCTGGACAGAGGGTCAGCGCCACGTTGAGACTGAAAACGGGTCCGAACAGCCACGTGATCGGCACAAGAGGAAAACTCAGGCCCATCACACTCGTCGTGTCGAGCAGATTCACGCCGTGGGGGTGCATCGCTGCGGTCGAGAAAAAGGGATTCTGTAGGTGAGCGATTGCGTGGGCGGGCCACTCCATCATCCAGAGGAAGAGCGCCTTGTCGCCACATGCGCACAGTGAGTGGGTGGCGGGCCCTCGGACCCACGCCCGAGCCATGATGAAGAAGCTCCCAGCGAAGTACAGCGCAGCGGGCACCGCCCAGTGGGCCCATCGGAGGGCAAAGCGCTTGATCGGTGCAGAGCGAGAGACCGCCGCCTCAGACTCCACAGCAGAGGACATCATGCGCTCGTCGGTTGGTTCGAATCGGGGCGAAGCGATGTCGGGTCACCGGCGGGGTCGTTCCATCCAAGGCGATTGAGATCGTCGCCAAGGGGCGTTCGTGAAGGATTCGGTCGCCACCTCTGCGACCCCCATCGCCATGCCGTCACAGTGGCGACGGTCGCCAGACTGATCACAATTGTTCCTGACTCGAAGTGGAATCGATTGTTTTCCCCAACGTCAGTCAGGGTGGTCACGACGAGGAATGCGCCAGCCATCGTCCAGGGAACGGCGCACGCCATGGCATAGCGGCGTCGCTTTCGCCACGAGAGAGCAACAACGATCGGGATTCCGGTACCGGCGGCCAGGAGTTCAGCGATGTTGGTCCATGAGACCTGGCTGGGAGACGGGCCGCGATGGAGGTACAAGAAACTCGCGTAGTCGTACCGAGACGGCTGGAGCAAGACGAACCGGTCGTAGAAGGTGCGATATCCCGTCATGCTCTTCAAGTCCGAGAAGAAGAAATACTCATCAGATGGCACTACTCCGATGGCCGCCCCGATGCGGACCGCCTTGAGGTAACTCACAGGGTCGATGCGAATGAATCGAAGATCGTTCTTGAGGGAGTGCTTCGAGATGTCGATGTACGCGCGGTTGTTCAGATTCGGCTGACCGTTGGCCTTCGTGACCTGGGTGAGCGCTTCGGGGCCCACTCGATTCGGAGCAACCCCGTACATCCACAGTGGCCCGAACGGGACAGCGAGCGCTTGGCGAGACAACTTGCCCTGATCGACCAACCGCTGGACCTCACCCGGGGGGGCGAACCCGATCGTCGGGTGCGCAAGATTCATGCCGAGCCACGTGGAGGTGGTCGGCGTCCCGAAACTGATCGTCATGTGGAGAATCCAGAGTGCCATGAGCAGCGATGGCAACCAGGCCCCTCGGACCAGCGTTCGCCGGAGACTCGGCACAGCGAGGGCGATCACGACGAGAATGGCGAGTGCTTCAAGGGGCTGGAATGCCGAGACCAGCAAAGAGACGTAGGCAAGCGAACTGGCGAGCCAAGCAGCTCGCCCTGCTGTCGGGGATCGGAGAAACGAAACGGCGCAGTACGCCGATGCGGTCATTCCGAAGGCGATCGGCGTGGTGTAGAAGAGTTCCGAGGCATAGAGGACCTGCGCAGGATCAAGGACAACGAGCAGAGTCGTCACGAGGAGCGCCACGATCCGGGGAACGGCAAGGAGGACCATCGTCAAATAGGTCAATACCCCGATGAGGAGAAACGCTGCGAAATAGACGGTCTCGGCGACGGGCACCCGCATCGAGCCGGGGAGGTGGAGCAGCAACCCGATCCAGAGGTTGTAGAGAGGGGGGTTGGCATGGAGATTCAGAAGAGACGTGAAAAGGTCGGTCTTGAGAAGCCTGAGATCCAGCAGCTGCCATGTGTTGATTGGCGAGTGGAACATGAGCTGAATGTGAACGAAGCGCACGCCGGCAATCGCCGCGTAAACCTTCATCAACAGGCCACCGGCGAGGATCACCCAGACGAAAGGGTCGATCCGCTTCAGCCGAGTTCGCACCCTTGGACAATAACCCTCCCGACCTCCCTTCAGAGGTTCGAGTCGGGCCAGGCGACGCTAGCGATGTCCGGGTTGATCATCCGGGCAAAATCCCGCCGCAGAGGTGAGCACCGGAGCGTCCTGCCACGAACCGTTGGCCCACGTCGACGGCGGTCGTGGCCAGCCGAAGGCCAGGGAGGTATCCCCGGTGAGAGCAGTGGAGAACAAGGTGATCCCTGGAGTACAGAGATGGACGCCGTCGAGGCGTCGGACCCTGATCCATGTGCTCTTGGGGGCCAGGGGCTGGCCTGGGGGAGGGACCCAATACCAGGCGCGGTCCTTGAGTTCGACCGATGGGGCTATTGGGA
>JBAXAR010000171.1:0-3290 GCA_037142475.1 Actinomycetes bacterium | reverse complement strand
CCCACGACGTAGAGGGCGGTGCGGGTGGTCTCCACCCGGGATTCGATGATGCTGGTCATCGCCACGGAAGAGGGCCCATGGTCTCGAAGCCAACCGTCGACCGCTGAGGATGGCGATCCGGCATGTCCTCGATGCTAGGTGATGGGGGGTGAAGTGCCGAAGGTACTCCCGGCCAGGGCCGATGCGGCCCCCCGACCCCGGCATCTGCCCAAATATCGTCAGAATCTGGCTGCACCCGCCGGCCGAGGCTGTGAGCTTCCTGAGAAATTCTGAAATTGGGACCTTTTGACCCTACCTTCGTGTGTGAAGATTCTTCAGAATTGATGTCGAGGGGCAACGCTGCCTCGCGACGTATGAGAGGGATCCGATGATGAAGGCTCGTATCGTGGGAACGACGGCTGCAGTAGTGATCGGGGGGCTGATGGCTCCGGTCGGCCCGATGATCACCGCCGCCATGGCGGCCCCGGCAGGGTCGAATGCCACCGAGACTGTTGACACCACCGTCTCGGCCTCCACGCTCGCCGCCGACTTGGTCGGCGCCGGTGTGAGCGTGTCGAACGTCCAGTACACCGGGGCCCCAGATGCCAAGGGGACCTTTGCCTTCGCTGACCCCACCACCGTCGGGATGAATGGCGGGATTGTCCTGTCGTCGGGGAACGCCAACGAGGTGGTTGGTCCAAACACGATGGATTGGAACTCGACTTCGTGGAACCTCCTCGGCAACGACTTGTTGTCAGGCCTGTCGACCTATCCGACCTATGACGCCTCGGTGCTCTCGTTCGATTTCGTCCCGACGACCAACCAGGTCTCGTTCCAGTACGCGTTCGCCTCCGATGAGTATCCAGAATGGGTCAACACGGTATTCAACGATGTCTTCGCCTTCTGGGTTACTGACTCCAACGGATCGACCACGAACTGCGCCACGGTGCGCCAAACAGCGGGGGACCCCTCGAGCCCGCAGGTCCCTGTGGCCATCAACAACATCAATGATTCGAACCCGGTGCAGGACCCCCCTCCCGCGGCGATGCGCCCTGACCTGTTCCGGCCGAACTACGTCGGATCTTCGACCATCAATCTCGAAATGGATGGCATCACCAAGGTCCTGACCTGCCAGGCGCCAGTGACGCCCGGTGCGCTGAACCACATGAGTTTGGCAATCTCAGACTCCTCAGACGGGATCTACGACTCCAATGTGTTCATCAAGGCCAGTTCGCTGGTCTCCGATGCCAAGCCGGTTGCTGATATCGGCCTTGACGCCTCAAGCCACGCCGCTCCTGTTTCGGTGTCAGCCTCCGTCGAAGGTCGTGACCCCAACGGTGCCGCACTGAACTACTCGATCAACTGGGGGGACGGAGTATCCACGTCGCCTACCTCACTGGCAAACGACACCACGGTCGTCAACCACACCTATCAGTACGCCGGGAACTATGCCGCCACTCTTACGGTGTCGAATGGGACGAACTCGGGTACCTCCTGCGACGAGATCAGCCTCGGTGGGATCGCGGATCCGAGCGGCATCAAGGCAAATGAATCCTGTGATGTTGCCGGGACTGGCATCGCAGCCGGTCTGGTCGCAGCCACGGGGACCAACCCACCAGTGGCCACAGGGACGCCAACGGGCAGCGACGGTGACCCCCCGGTGACCTATGAAAAGGCACCGAGTGGATTCTGGGGCCCCGGTGTCGACGTGCACCCCACGTCGGTCACGTCACCTGACGGATCATCGTTCACCATGACCGCGGCCGCCAACGCTAAGCCGTATCCCACGGTGCAATGGCAGGTCTCGACCGATGGCGGCGAGACCTACGAGGATGTCCCTGGCGCCACGAACGCAGTCAACGGCGCTGAGCACATGACCACCTCGACCTTCACGGCCACCGCAAGTTCGCTCCTTGATGGAGCTGAGTACCAAGCGGTCTTCACGAATCCCTATGGCCAAGACGTCACTGACCCGGGGATCGTGACCATCGGACCCGCGGCAGTGGTTCTTTCCGTTGCGTCAAGCGGATCAGGGCCGGCGGCGGCGAAGGCCCTCGCGAAAACTGGGTCCATGGCTGCACCGACCGTCGGCCAGGCCGCGGTGCTCTCCGTGACGGTCCCGAGTGGAAAGTCCGGCAAAGTGGTGGTCCTACAGGGAGGCAAGAAGCTCACGTCCTTCTCAGTGGTGGCCGGATCTGGCTCACAGACCTACAAGTGGAAAGCGACTGGTGGCAAGGCACTCACGGCAGTCTTTACGCCCACTGGGTCAAAGAAATCGTTTTCTTCACCCCTCTCGGTCCTGGTAGTTGCCCCATCGGCCACCTCGATCTCGATCACTCCTCCGAGCAAGACCGTGGTCAACAAGTCCAATTCGATCAAACTCAAAGTCTCCGGCTCGGTCGGTTCGAAGCCGGTGTTCACCGGTGGGTCGTTCTCTGTGGTGATCGATGACGTGGTGGTGGCCAGCCTGGCTCCAAACGCCTCAGGCTCGGCGACCTATAAGTGGACACCCTCGACTATCGGTGCGCACACGGTCGATGTCACGTGGTCCGGTACGACGACGTCACTTGCGTCGAACGCCTCACGGGGCATCAATGTGGTGGCGAAGTAACTGAGTTCGAGGCGAGGTCAGTCGAGGGGTGGCGCTGTCGCCATGAGCGACGGGGATACCTGTGGGTACCGGTGTGACCAGCGCCCCAGATCTCGAACGTTAGAGAAGTTCGTCCAGCAGGCCTCGGACTCGTCGATCGATCTCGTCGATGATGGGCCGGACCTCATCGATCGAGCGGCCGGCGGGGTCCGCCAACTCCCAGTCGAGATAGCGCTTGCCAGGGTAGACGGGGCACGTGTCGCCGCAGCCCATCGTGACAATGACGTCGGCATCTCTCGCCATGTCATCGGTGAGGCGCTTTGGGGCCTCGCCTGTTGGATCGAGGCCTCGCTCCTCGAGCAGTGCCACCACGACCGGGTTGAGCTGAGTGCCTGGTTCTGAACCCGCAGACTCCACCCTGATGCGGCCGGCGCCGTAGTGGTCGAGCAGGACTCGCCCGGCGAGGCTTCTCCCGGCATTGTGCACGCAGAGGAACAGAACACAGGGTTGATCGATCGTCACGAGGCCTCGGCTGTTTGAAGGAGTACTCCGCTCACGTGCGTGATCGCAGTTCGGTCGCTGAAGGTCGCGATCGTAACGTACCTCAGAGGGCCGAGAGATCGGAATGCGTCGCCACAGCCCGCCGACCTGCTGGAGAGGCAGTCACCTCGCCTCAGTAGACTTCAGTTTTGTCGCATCGCACCTCAGAGGAATCATGACC
>JBAXAR010000170.1:0-3399 GCA_037142475.1 Actinomycetes bacterium | reverse complement strand
CAGTGGGGCCTCAATGAAGAGGATCACGATGAGGGAGAGCCACGATGGCCAGCCCCATCCCTGATTGACCTGGAAGTAACTGAAGGCGCAGAACATCGCCACCGCACCATGGGCGAAGTTGAAGACGCCTGTCGTCGAATACGTCACCACCAGGCCGGTGGCCGTGATGGCGTAGATCGACCCCGAGACGATCCCGAGCACAGTGAAGGTGAGGAAGGTACTCATTTGGACATGATCCGCAGGATCTTCACGCCTTCTCTAGGACTCTCGATCGACCGATCCTCTTCCTAGGACTGAACCTTGGGGAGCTGGCCCTTCGGGCCGTAGTACGTGCCGGAGCAGTCGTAGCCCTTGGTCGCCGTCGGCTTGATCCGTGTGAACTTACCGCTCTTGATCTGGGCGAAGACGACGCAGTTCGGTGGGATCTTCTTGGCTGGGTTGGCAGGTGCAACGAGACCATCAGCCGAGAACTTCGTGATCTTGCCGAGTGCGGCGAGCACCTTGCCTCGGGTCGGGTTGGGTCCCGCTGCCTTGAGGGCCTGAGCAAACAGTGCTGCTGAGGTCCAGCCGTAGACAGTGAACAGGTTGGCCTTGAAGCCAGGGTGAACCTTCTGGACCCACGTATTGAACGTCTTGACCGCCGGGGTGGTCTTGGCGTCCTGGCCGAGGTACAGCGACTGACCCTGAATCAAGTAAATCCCGTTGGTATTCGCAGCGCCACCGGCGGCGGCGACAAAGTGGTCGTCATAGATCGGCCCAGCGGAAAGCATCACCTTGGGGTGGAAGTTCTGCTGCTTCATGGCCTTGACCAGCGCCGAGAAGATCTGCCAGTCACCATCGGTGAGGAGCACCATCTGGACGCCCTTGTTCTTCATGTTGATCACGTCAGTGGTGAAGTTCGTCTCAAGGGGTGAGACATTCCTGACGTAGGAGAACTTGTAGCCGTTGTGGAGCATCATGGCTTCTTGGCCATGCCACTGCGTGATCGCCGTTTCGACGTTGGACACCAAGTTCGCCACGTGCTTCACCGCTTCTGGGTAGAGCTTCTTGAGGTACTGGTATCCGGTCTGAGGGGCGCCAAGGGCCAGTGGCTGTGGCGAGAAGCTGTTCTTAAGCGAGTTGGTGCCCGAGTCCAGCGTCACCGAAACATCCGGGACCGCAGGGTTCTTGGCGAGCACGTTGCAGGTGTAGTTGTCGAACAACGAGAACCCACCGACGAGTGCGAAGTTGTTCTTGGCGTTCTCTTCGGCGGCAGCCTGGTTCTGAGTACCGGAGAAGGCGTCGTCATAGGACTTGAGGGTGATCTTTCGACCGTTCACTCCGCCCTTGGAGTTCAAGTAGGCAAAGTAGGCCTCAGCGCCATAGGGGGCGCCCTGGAAGAGCCCTGGAACCGGACCCGAGATGATCGAAATGTTGCCCACGGTCACCGAGTTCTTGGTGATGCCCGTGGTCGAGTTCAGCTCAGCGGACGTCGGGGTCTTGGCTGCTTGGCAGCTTGAAGTGCTCGCAGCACCTGCGATGGTTGATCCCGTCGTCACGACCAGACCGGTCGCCGCCAGCGATGCGGCTGCGATGGTCGCAGTGATACGACGGCCGAAGCCTGACCCACTCTCGGTTCGAACCATCATTCCCCCTGTGTTTCGTGCCGGAAATCCGGCATCTCGATTTGCGATCATCTCACCACCGCACCCTTGAGACCGTAGCGCCTTCACCCCACCGCCCTCAGGCCGCACTCATCGTGCGTCTGCGGAATCTGACTGTACGTCAGAAAGTCACCCTCGTGCCTCCTTTTCTTGAGCCGATGGCATCGACGCCCGCTGTGCTCGGACAGTCTCGAGGAAGGCCACGATGCCGGAGACCGTTGCAGCCGACCGAGGAGACGGCAGGACATCGAAGGCATGTTGCGCAAAGGGGAGCTCGAGATAGGCAACCGGCTGGGCCGAGACCGCACGCAATGCAGGCACAAAGGTGCGCGGCACTGCAACAGGAACGAGCGTGTCGTTCCGCCCATGAATTACGAAGAACGGTGGCGCGTCAGCGTGGATCCGATGCATCGGAGACGCCGCCTCGAACAGTGAGCGGTCCTCGGCAATACGCGCCTTCATCACCTGGCGCTCAAGCAGAAGGCGTAGACCTGGTCCGAACTTGCCGGAGGTCGCCTTCTCGGCGGTCATCTCAAGCACCCCGTAGATCGGAACGCAAACATCAACCGAGGTGTCAGCGACCTCAAAGCCCACCTTGAACGCCGGATCATCGGGGGCCAGCGCCGCCAATGCGGCGAGGTGCCCCCCGGCGGAGCCCCCAGAGAGAGCCACGAATCTCGGGTCGCCGCCGTAGTCGGCGATGTGCTCTTTGACCCAAGCGATCGATCGCATCACGTCAGTGATGTGATCCGGCCATGTGGCCTTGGGAGAAAGTCGATAGTTCACCGTCACACACACCCAACCGCGAGCAGCCAACTCGAACATCAAGGGGCGACCCTGTTCACGCTTGTCACCGACCGTCCATGCCCCACCGTGGACCCAGATAAGGACTGGGGCTCCTGACGTCATCACTCTCGGCCGGACGATGTCGAGGCGATGGGCCTTGATGTCGTCGCCTGTGTAGTCGACATTGCGGATCCACTCCAGGTTGCGTCCTGGCATTGCCACACCAAGGGCAATCCGCCACCAACGCCCCCACACGGGTTGCCGCCACTGTGGCGCCATGGCAATCGGGAGCCCTGGGGTGGACCCAAGAGCCTCGGCGACCACCGAGCGACTCAAGAAGCCAAGTGCCACCAGTCCGAGCAAACCGACCGCAGCGGCCGCGTCGATCCCAACAGCGAGGTGCCCAAGGGGTCCATGGGTCCCACCCAGCCAAGCCATCAGTGAGACCACCAAGGCATTGACAACGAAGAGTTGGCCAGCGAGCTCGGCGGTCAGCCATCCCGTGACGAAGGCGATCCCGGTAATCGGGTCTCGTCGGATCGGGACGTACGTGGTCGCCACGGCGACGGCGAGCAGCACACTGACGACGAGAAAGACAATGGCCATCTCCCCATGTTCGCCGGTTGTCGGGGTCCGCGTCGAGACCTCTGGTCCAAGGCCCCTCGATCAGAGGCGCACAGCGCCGAGTAGCGCAGCGAGCGCCGAGTCCGACGGCTCAGCCGGAAAGAACAGCGAGACCCTGTCGGCCAGCCATCCGAAGCGGTCCACGAGTCGGCTGGCCACGTCAGTTGGTGAGCCGACGATGGCCAGTTCGGCCACGAGGTGATCATCGACAAGCTCCGCCACGCCGCCGAAGTCACCGGCTCGGACTCGAGCCGCCAGCGGCTCGTACATCTCACCGCGTCCAATGGACTCGAGGACTCGGCGATAGGCCGGAGTCGAGCCGTAAAAGCCCAGGAGGGCCCTCGTC
>JBAXAR010000169.1:0-3463 GCA_037142475.1 Actinomycetes bacterium | reverse complement strand
CCCCAGAGGTCCGCCACGCCATAGTCCGAGGCCATGCCGTTTCCACCCATGGCCTGGATTGACGCATCCAGGCAATGAGCGGCTGCTTCAGCAGCGGCGAACTTCGCCATGTTGGCGGCCTCGCCGGCAGCACGACGATCTTCTGAGTGGTCGTGGAGCCAGGCCGCCTTGTCGTTCATCAACCGGGCCAGTTCAAGCTCGATCTTGGCCGTTGCCAGTGGGTGGGCCACACCCTGGTGGGCACCAACCGGTGTCGTCCCCCAGACCACTCGGTCCGAGGCGTAGCGACAGGCGATATCGAGGACATAGCGGCTGACCCCATTCAAGAGTGCCGCCGACAGAATGCGTTCCGGGTTCAGGCCATCGAAGACCACTCGGAGCCCGTCATCGACGTCACCGATTCGCCGATCGTCGGCCACGATGACCTCGTCAAAGAAGAGCTGGAACTGCTTCTCAGGGATCTTGGTCTCGGTGGGAATCAGTTGGCGAGTGAGCCCTGTGGCATCTGAATCCACGATGAACAATGTGAGACGGCCTCGGCCCGTGTCGGGGTCGGTCGAGGTCCGAGTAACCAAGAGGATCTGGTCGGCCTCGTCGACACCCGAGATGTAGGTCTTGGCGCCGCTGATCTGCCACTCTCCGCCATCACGGGTGGCCACAGTCGACAGGTTGTGGCTGTTCGAGCCAGCGTCTGGTTCGGTGATGGCGAAGGCCATCTTCGCCCCAGCGCCCAGTGATGGCAGCCATGTCGACTGCTGCGACTCCGTGCCATAGCGAGCAATGAGCTCGGCGCAGATCGCCGGCGAAACCAAGGTCAGCAGCAGCGGGCATCCCTGGGCGGCAACCTCTTCGCCGACGATGGCCAACTCGGCGATTCCGGCGCCACCGCCACCATGGGCCACAGGGAGGTGGACCCCGAGGAAACCCTGGGTACCAAGCGCCTCCCAGAGGGCATCGGGCTTGGTTCCCTCAGCGGTGCACTGGGCGAAATAGGGGTGGCCGAATTCGGCGGCCACCGCTCCGACCGCTTCAGCCAACATGACCTGCTCAGACGCCCGCTCGAACTCCATGGAACTCCCTTGTACGCCGTGTCCTGACGCTAGGTACCATACGGCGTGGCTGCACTCTCTTCCGAGGTCGATCCCTCATCCGAGCGTTTCGTCGCCAACACCGAGGTTCTCGAAGTCCTCCTCAACGAGCACGAGGTACTTCTCGACCAGGTCCGGGGCGGGGGTGGACCCGAGTACGTCCAGCGCCACCGAGACCGAGGCAAGCTCACCGTCCGAGAACGTATCGAGTTGCTGATCGACCTCGACGCTCCGTTCCTCGAATTCTCGGCGCTCGCCGCGTGGGGCACCGACTTCCAGGTCGGCGCCGGGATCGTCACCGGGATTGGCGTCGTGGCGGGAACCGAGTGCGTGATCATCGGCCATGACCCCACGGTCCGAGGTGGGACGATGAACCCCTTCACGCTCAAGAAGAACCTGCGGGCCTTCGAGATCGCCAAGGAAAATCGTCTCCCGCTGATCAACCTCGTCGAGTCCGGTGGCGCCGACCTTCCCACTCAAGGCGACCTCTTCGTTCCCGCCGGCCAGATCTTTCACGACATCACCGAACTCTCAGCCCTCGGGATCCCCACCATCTCGCTTGTCTTCGGGAACTCGACCGCTGGTGGGGCCTACGTCCCAGGCATGAGCGACTACGCCGTGCTCGTCGACAAGCGCGCCAAAGTCTTCCTTGGTGGCCCGCCACTGGTAAAGATGGCCACCGGCGAAGAGTCCGACGACGAAGAGCTCGGTGGAGCCGAGATGCACTCCAGCGTGTCGGGTCTCTCCGACCGCTTCGCCATCGATGAGGCCGACGCCATCAGGATCGGCCGAGAGATCGTCGCCTCCCTCCACTGGACCAAGCGTGGCCCTGGGCCGTCAGGACCCGGCGACGAGCCTCTGTTCAATCCAGCCGAGCTCCTCGGTATCGCCCCCGGGGATCTCCGTATTCCTCTTGACCCTCGAGAGGTGCTCGCCCGAGTCCTCGATGGTTCTCGCTTCGATGAGTACAAGCCGACCTATGGGACCTCGATGGTCACCGGCTTCGGCGAGATCATGGGACATCCCATCGGCGTGCTGGCCAATGCCCGAGGAGTCATCTTCTCCGATGAGGCCAAGAAGGCTGCTGAGTTCATCCAGCTGGCCAACCAAATCGACACGCCCTTGCTGTTCCTCCAGAACACCACTGGCTACATGGTGGGCCGCGAGTACGAACAGGGCGGCATTATCAAAGATGGGGCAAAGATGGTCAATGCGGTGACCAACTCAAAGGTCCCGCATCTGACCGTGATCATGGGTGCCTCCTACGGAGCCGGCAACTACGGCATGTGCGGGCGGGCCTTCAAGCCTCGCTTTCTCTTCTCATGGCCCAACGCCAAGATGGCCGTGATGGGGCCCCAGCAGCTTGCCGGGGTGTTGTCGATCGTCGCTCGCCAGAGCGCCGAGAGCCGAGGGATCTCCTTCGACGAAGCGGCTGACGATCTGCGCCGGGCAGCGGTCGAGGACCAGATCGAACGCGAGAGTCACGCCTTCTTCAACTCCGGCCGGGTCTACGACGACGGCATCATCGACCCGCGTGACACCCGCACAGTGCTGGGTATTGCTCTCTCAGCCATCCACTCCAACGACATCGCCGGCGTCCGTGGCTACGGCGTCTTCCGGATGTGAGGCATCAGTGAAGACGCTGCTCATCGCCAACCGTGCCGAGATCGCTGTGCGCATCATGCGCTCGGCCAAGGCCCGTGACCTGACGACCGTCGCCGTCTTCTCCGACGCCGATGCTGGGTCGCCACATGTGGCCGCCGCTGATCTGGCGGTCCGACTTCCCGGCGTCTCGGCCACCGAGACCTACCTCAATGAGGCGGCGATCATCGCCGCCGCCGTCGCCACCGGGGCTGATGCGATTCACCCTGGCTATGGCTTTCTCGCTGAGCGAGCCAGCTTCGCCCGTGCCTGCCAAGCAGCACAGATCACCTTCGTGGGGCCCTCCCCTGACGTGATCGCCACCATGGGCTCCAAGGTCGACGCCAAGGCACTCATGGCAGCGAATCAGGTGCCGGTTCTGCCCGGTGCCCTCGTGGATCCAGCCGCCAGTGACGCCGACATCATCGCCTCAGCCGACGTCATCGGGACTCCCCTCCTTGTGAAGGCCTCCTTCGGTGGCGGTGGCCGCGGCATGCGGATCGTCAGAGACCTCCGCGAGCTCCCCGACGCGGTGCGCTCGGCGGCACGAGAGGCCGATGCCGCCTTTGGCGACCCCACCGTTTTCATCGAGCGCCTCGTCGAACACCCTCGCCACCTTGAGGTCCAGATCGTCGGCGATGCCCATGGGTCGGTCGCTCACCTGTTCGAGCGCGAATGCTCGGTGCAGCGTCGCCACCAGAAGATCATCGAAGAAGCGCCCGCCGTCGGCATCG
>JBAXAR010000168.1:0-3482 GCA_037142475.1 Actinomycetes bacterium | reverse complement strand
CGCCGGGAACTAGGGCGGGCAGGTAGATGCCGAAGGCGCTGGCCGGGCCTGGAGGAGCGGTGGTCACAAAGCCGGGGATCGACGCCAGCGTCAGCGCCACTGCAGCATTGGAGAATCGCCGTCCGACGAGGTCCGCGTCAGTGCTCTTGACCGAGATCTTCAGGGTGGCGGTAGCGCCTTCATTCGTCGGCGAATTCGGCTGGTCGGTGCGGATCAGGCGGACGTCGAGCTCGTCGAACTGCTCGGAGCCGCCAAGCTCGGAGAGCAGCAGTGAGGTGACCTCAGCGGCCTTGGCCTCGATGTCGAGGCCAGTCAAGACAACGCCGATCGAATTGCGGTAGCCACCCTCGAGGTTGAGGGCCACCTTGAGATCCCCGCTGGGGGCCTCGCCTCGGACGCCGCTGATCCCGACTCGATCCGGGCCCAGATCGCTGAGTTCGATGGTGTCGAAGCGGGCGGCCACGTCAGGGTTCTCGTAGCGGGGGCCGGCGAGCTCGTAGAGGAGCTGGGCGGTGACGGTCCCGATGGTGACTGCACCCGGTGAGCCATGCTGCTTGGTGATCACCGAGGTGCCATCGGCGGCAATCTCGGCCATCGGATAGCCGGGGAACCCTGGGGTGATCTCGTCTCGGAATGGATAGTTCCCGCCCGTGGCCTGTGTGCCACATTCGAGGACATGGCCCACCACGACTGAGGCGGCGAGTGGATCGAGATCGCTTGGACCCCAGCCGTGCCACCAGGCGGCGGGGCCGGTGACGAGCGCGGCATCAGTCACCCGCCCCGTGAGGACGATGTCGGCTCCGGCGTCGAGTGCTCGAGCGATTCCGAACGCGCCGAGATAGGCATTGGCGGTGGCAACCTGGTCTCGGCGCTCACCGAGTGGCTCACCGTTATCGAGGTTTCGCAGCTCGACCCCCGCAGCAGCAAGCTCGCCGAGCTTGCCAGAGAGATCGTCACCCTCGACAATGGCGATCGAGACCTTGAGACCTGCGTCAGCGGCGATCGAGTGAAGTCGATCCCGTAGGCCACGAGGGTTGAGCCCACCGGCGTTGACCACGATACGGATCCCACGCCCGAGTGCGGTGGCCAGCACGCCGGCCATCTGATCGGCGAAGGTCCCGACGTAGCCCGCCTCAGGGTCTCGGCGACGCTGCTTCCAGAGAATCAGCATCGTGAGCTCGGCGAGATAGTCCCCAGTGAGGACGTCAAAGGGATCAGGTCCGGCGAGCAGGCGCTCGGCCGCCAGTGGGTGGTCGCCGAAGAATCCTGAACAGTTGGCGATGATCAGAGGGCGCTTGGCCGCCGTCATCGCTGGTCCGTTCGCTGCGGGGGCGGACCTGGTGGGCCGGCGAAGGCCTGCGTGACCTCCAGCCAGGTTCGAGCGGCTGGCGTGGCGGCGACCAGACCGGTGTCGTCGACATGGCGTCGCCGGGTCACCACGAGGCAGAACTCGCCGAGATCGCCTGAGACCACATTGGGTGAGCTCGGATCGCCGAGATCAACGCTGGTGCCATTGGGGCCGGCGAGCGAGACGCGGACACCATCGTCGGGGGCCTTCAAGCCATAAGCCCCGAAACTGAAGCCGACGGTTCGGACACCGAGGTGGGCCACCTGGCTCAGGGCCGAGGTGGCCGGGTGGGCGACACCGAGGGCATCGGCGATGTCCTGGGTGTGGGCCCACGTCTCCATGATCCTGGCCGTGAGCGATGAGGCGGCGGACATCGGCGGGCCGAACCATGCCAGTTTGGTGGCCGGATCAACGCTGAGGAGGGCATTGACCATGTCTGATCGGGCTTCGTCCAGCCATGATCGCAGGGCCTCAGGGGTCCGTGCGGGCTGCCGAGCGACGATGGCGTCGACCATGGCGTCACCGTCAGCCAACGATTCCTTGGCCAATGCGTCGAAGGCATTGAGGTCCACGGCAGCCAGCATGGCAATCTCGTCGAAGGCGGCAAGATGGCCGACCTGATCGGCGATCGTCCAGCCCGCTGATGCCGTGGGGGTGGCGAGCTCAGCGGCATCGAGAGGGTCGATGAGCTCATGAAGGACGGCTGTCTCGGCCATGAGATCCCGGACGAGGACAGATCGGTCGACCGGCACCTCAGCGGCCTTCCCAGATCGGGGCGCGATGTTCGCGAAAGGCCTGTGGGCCCTCTTGGGCGTCACGACTCCGGTAGACCGGTTCCCAGATGGCGTCGGCGGCGTCGAAGAGTTCGGGGGCGCCGAGCCGGACCGTGGCCTTGCCAGCGAGCACCGAAAGCGGGGCGCAGGCGGCGATGGATGCAGCCATGGCCTGCACGTGGGTGCGGAGCTCCGCGGGCTCCACGACAGCGTTGATCATCCCGACCTCATAGAGGCGCTGGGCGCTGAGGGGATCACCGGTGACGAGGAGTTCCATGGCGATGCGAGGCGGGGCCAGCCATGCCAGCGGCGCCGCCCATGGAGCACCTCGACCCACCTTGAGTTCACTGATGGCGAAGCGGGCGGTAGTGGTGGCCACACACAGGTCGCACATCTGGGCCAGCAGGAAGCCGCCAGCAAGGGCGGCCCCGTTCACGGCGGCGATGGTTGGCTTGGCCACTGACATCGTCTGGCCCAATACGGGGATGAAGTCGCTCGGCGGAACCGTCATCTTGTTCTCAGCCATCTCTTTGAGATCCGCTCCGGCGCAGAACACGTCACCGGCACCGGTGAGGACCATGACCTTGGCACTGTCGTCGCCGTCGAAGCGAGTGATCGCCTCACGGAGTCCCTCTCGCACCGCGAGGTTCAGGGCGTTGCGGGCCTCGGGTCGGTTGATGGTGACCCAGGCCACCTCGTCAACAATCTCGTAGAGGACGACGTCATCACTCATGGGGCAACCTCCGGATCGGGGGACTCGATCACTGCCACGATCGCTCCGCCATCGATCTGGTCGCCGACGGCGGCCGCCAGCGACGTGACGATCCCCGCCGTTGGGGCTCGGATGGCGTGCTCCATCTTCATGGCCTCGAGCGTGACCAGGAGGTCGCCGGCCTGAACCGTGTCGCCCACGGCGACCGCCACCGCGCTCACGGTCCCGGGAATCGGACAACGAAGCGAGCCTCGTGCTTCAGAGCGAGCCGGCGCTCGGTGGCGAGAATGAAGGGTCACGGAGGACTCACCGAGGGGTGCGTCGACGTCGAAGATCTCGTCACCATCGGACGAATGGTGCGCCACGACCGCAAAGACCACTTCGACGCCATCGAGGCTCAGCCGGACCTTCTCAGGTGTGGCGTCGAGGACCACCATGGCGATCTCAGCACCATCGATCGTCCAGGTCTCCCTGCCTCGCCGTGCGGGTGGCTCGACGACCAGCGTGCGCCCCGCCACCGTGCACGAGAGGGGCTGCGAGACGGGACCGACGTTGCGCCACCCGACCGGCAGGCCGGGTCGAGCGTGTTGGGCTTGGGCTCGGGCCCGGCGAGCGGCGACCGCCACCACGGCGGCCGCCTCACCGAGGT
>JBAXAR010000167.1:0-3498 GCA_037142475.1 Actinomycetes bacterium | reverse complement strand
CCGAGACACTCCGAGGTGGCCTCGGGAGGCTGGTGAACAGTGCCGCGCGATCCAAGGTTGCCGAAGTCATCGGGCATCCGATCTTCGGCTTCGCCGCCTACGCCTTCTTCATTCCCTTCACCCACCTGACAAGCATCTTCAACCTGATGCTCACGCACAGTGGGTGCACCGGGCCGAGCAGGTCGGCTTCCTCATCATTGGCTACCTGTTTTGGCGCCCCGTAGTGGGAATTGAGCCATCTCGACACCCCCTGAGTCCCGGACTTCGACTCGTCTACCTGGCCCTCGCCGTTCCGATCGACACCTTCACTGGCCTCGCCTTGGTGATGTCGAGCCACGAGCCCTTCTCGGCCTATGCCGACATGGGCCGCACCTGGGGTCCATCGCTGCTGTCGGACATCAAGACCGGCGGATCCATCATGTGGATCGGCGGTGATCTCCTCATGATGCTGGCCATGATCCCGGTGGTGGTCGGCTGGGTGAGGGACGAGGACGCCAAGACCAAGATCCTCGATGCCCGGCTCGATGCCGAAGCGGCCGCAGAGGCCGCAGAGGCAGCAGCCGTTCAGGCCGAGATCAGGAGTGCTCTCAACGAACCTCTCGAACCGCCGACCACGTGAGCCACGCCGATCCCGAGGCCGATCCGCTCGACGCACTCGATATCGATCCGGTCTCACCCACTGGCTTGCGAAGGCTGGCGTCGCATATCACCCTGAATCGCTGGACCTTCAGCGTTGCTTTCGGAACCCTTCTGATTCTCACCGGGTCAGTCATATGGTCAGCACACCTCGGGTCCTCCATCGACAGCCACTCGATGACCTGGTGGCTCGTGGTGGTCGCTGGGGTCGTCAGCGTCGGACAGTACGTGGGCTACGGGATCTCGCTCATGGGAGCCTCGACGAAACCACTCCCAGCGGGACGCACCCTGGAGCTCCAGGTAGCGGAGTCCCTCACCTCGATGGCCACCCCAGAAAGCATCGGGAGCCTTGCGCTCACCATGCGATTCCTCACCAAACAGGGTCTCGGCACCGCCGAGGCTGCTGCGGCTGACGGGCTCAGCTCATTCCTGACCACCTTCGTTGGTGTCATCCTCGTGCCACTCGGAGCAATCTTCGCGGCTTCCAGTCTCGACGTCGCCGCGTTAAAGAAGGACGTACCGAGTGGCCAGTGGGAGTTGATCGTGGCGGTGGTGGTTCTCGCCGGCTTCATCACGGCCGCAATCAAGTTCCCGAGGCTGCGGCGGCGGATCCACACCTTCGGCGGCACCATCGCCGGTTACCTCCGCCAGATCTTGGCCCACCCGACCCGAGGCCTCACGATCGGTGCCGGCGAGCTGTTGACGGCATCGGCGCAAGTCGCCACCATGGCCTTCGTTCTCGCCGCCCTGGGCGCCCCGATCAACATCGCGGCGATCCTTGTGATCACCCAGATCGCTTCTGCAGCCTCCAACGTGGTGCCGATTCCCGGCGGCTTGGGTGCTCCCGAGGCGATCCTGATCGCCGGCTTAAGTTCAGTGGGGGTCGCCCACACCGAGGCCCTGCTGGCGGCACTGATCTGGCGGAATCTCACCTATTGGCTACCGCCAATTCCCGGAGCGATTCTGCTGTATGACCTGAGGAGACGCCGGCTGGTCTAGGAGGGGTCGGTGACAGAACGAGGTTTCACGATCCCACGGCCAGAGTCACAGTGTCTGAACTCTTGGCGGTCGTGGGCGTATCTCGCCCCCAGGCGATACCTCAATCCTCAAGAATCCCAGCGGTGATCGCCAGTGCCCTCAGGTCCTCCTGCGGGCGAGCACCAAGGTGGCCGATCACCTCTGCGGCACAGATGCCAGCGAGCTGACCGCTGCGCTCAGGGTCAAGTCCATTGGTCATGCCGTAGAGGAATCCAGCGGCAAAGAGATCTCCGGCGCCGTTGGTGTCGACCACTTTGGCCACCGGGGCGGCGGGGATCTCGAGCCGCCCAGCGGGGGTGACCACCATGCAACCCTTGGCTCCGAGGGTGACGGCTCCGAGGATGCCTGTCTCCTCAAGGGCGTCGAGTGCCTTGGCGAGGGTGCCGGCGTTGAACAGCGCCACAATCTCGTCCTCATTGGCGAAGAGCAGGTCGAGGTCGTTGGTCAGCAGATCGAGGAAGTCTCGACGGTGGCGATCGACACAGAAACTGTCGGAGAGGGTGAGGGCCACGGATCCTTCAGCCTCATGGGTCGTGGCGATGGCCTGGCGCATCGCCTCCTTGGCCGGTGGCAGGTCGAAGAGATAACCCTCGAGGTAGGTGATCTTGGTCCGGGCGAGGAGCGATCCGTCGACGTCACCGGGAGCAAAGGTGTTGGCCACGCCGAGGTGGGTGGCCATGGTCCGCTGCGCATCATCAGTCACAAAGACCAGGCAACGACCGGTGCCGCCATCGGCGTCAGGCACGATGGCTGCTTCGAATTCGACACCAGACGCCGTGATGTCATGGGTGAAGACCTCGCCCATCATGTCGGCCGCCACCTTGCCGATGAACCCGGCAGCGCCTCCGAGGGCGGCCACACCGGCCACCGTATTGGCCGCTGAGCCGCCAGAGACCTCAATGCTGGATCCCATCGAGGCGTACATGGCGATTGCCTGCTCGAGATCAATCAGTTCCATCGAGCCCTTCACGAGGCCGAGGCGCTCGAGCAGCGACTCATCGGCGCGAGAGATCACGTCAACGAGAGGCGACCCGATCCCGACGACGTCTAGGAGGGCCTCTTCAGGCTTCTCGATGAGGGTGATGGGGACAGCGGTCTCAGGCACGGCATCAGGCTAGAGGGTTCCCCCGGTAGCCTCGGCACATGCCTGAGACATCCTCGAACCCGTACCGCCTGAGCGACGACATCCTCCCCCGCTCCTACCGGCTCTTCCTCGAGCCCGACCTTGATGCCGCAGTGTTCGCCGGCCACGTTGAAATCGACCTCGAGGTGATCGCCGAGAGCAGTGCCGTCATCCTCAACGCCATCGACCTCGAGATTTCAAGCGCCTCGGTGACCCGGGCCGACGGCAGCGAAGTCAGTTGCACAGTGACGCTTGACGCCGAGACCGAGCGGGCCACTATCACCCCGCCAGAGGCCCTCACCGTTGGCCCAGCCACGATCGCGCTGACCTTCACCGGCATCCTCAACGACCAGCTGACTGGTTTCTACCGATCGACCTTCGTTGACGACGCGGGAGTCACCCGCACTATTGCCACCACCCAGATGGAGGCGACCGACGCCCGTCGAGCCTTCCCATGCTTCGACGAGCCCGCCAAGAAGGCCACGTTCGAGATCACCCTGGTCGTCCCCGAGGACCTGCAGGCGTACTCGAACAGCCCCGTGGCCTCCGAGGAGCACCGCAGTAACGGAACCCGCGTGGTGCGATTCACCCCCACCATGGTGATGTCGACCTACCTCGTCGCCTTCATCGTCGGCCCGTTTGAGGAAACCCCTGTTCTCGACGTCGACGGCACGCCTGTGCGTATCGTGTTCCCCCCGCGC
>JBAXAR010000166.1:0-3519 GCA_037142475.1 Actinomycetes bacterium | reverse complement strand
CCCAAGATCTGGCGGGTGCCTCTTCGGGTGCACCCGCTCGTGGCTCGCTTCTGTTGGTGGTCAGTGGACGAGCACCGGTGGACGCCCGAAGCCCTGCGCCTCGCAGAGCTCAAGGTAATAAGCCAATCGAGCCTCGCCGGTCATGATGCTGACGACTTCGTCGTTTTCGTCGAGATTGAGATTGGCGCCGTGAATGTGCCAGCGAACCCGAGTGTCGTCCTCGAGCACCTCGAGAGTGTGGGCCGAAGATGCCGGTTCGTAGAGGAAGGAACCGGCACGGTTGATGAAGTCGGACTCGGTGTACTTCCACGCACCCGATGTCGTGTGACCCCAGACGTTGCCCGTGTGGAGGTGTTTCGGGCTGAGGAATCCAGCCTGAAAGACATTCTCAGTGATCCAGACATTCTCTGTCCTAAACACCTGAATCACCTTGAGCATGTTGCCACCGCCCAGATCTACGAATGGCAATTCGTCAGCTCCAAGGTGCATCGATGGTGAGGGATGGTCGACGATGTGCTGGACGACTGACTTCTCGGACTCGTGGTTGATCAGCACGCTGCGACTTTCTATGGAGTGAATGGGCGACCCGACGGACGCAAAGCATCGTCATCGTCATCGTCATCGTCATCGTAGGCAGCCGATCCGCCGGGTCGCAACGTTGTGTCCGGCAGTTACGGCGCCCCCACACTGTCGGTCGAAAGCAAGGTTTCACCAGAGGCGCTGCCACATCACCCTCTCGGCAGCCCTTGTTTCGGAATGCATTCAGGACTGCCGATGGAAGTTGACATATTTTGTGTCATATTGTGCGGCCGTCGCGCACGGGCTGCTGTCCACCATGACCGGGTCTGCGAGGGCTTGCGTCCGGAGAGGAATTCGAATGT
Source organism: Actinomycetes bacterium (assembly GCA_037142475.1). GTDB lineage: Bacteria > Actinomycetota > Acidimicrobiia > Acidimicrobiales > RAAP-2 > CAIUMH01. The sequence goes on along the minus strand of JBAXAR010000166.1, from coordinate 2,638 downwards.
CTGAAGTTCAAGTGAGGTTCCCCCAGAACTTGTGGAACCGAGAACTCCCGGAATTCCCCCTGGCGCGGCGCCGAGCGGCTCTGCTGTTCGTGATCGTGATCAGCACGATCACGATGTACTACCAGCAATACGTTGCCAGTTCGGTTGCGCCCTCGATCCTGTCCCACTTCGGCATGTCGTTTCGCTTCTACATCACCATCACCGTGGTGGCCAGCGCCGTTGGAGCAATTGCTTCTCTGCTGGCCGGCCTTGGCGACCGGTTCGGCCGGGCCAACATCGTGGTCGTTGGACTCTTCTTCGCCAGCCTGATCACGGCATTTGGGACGCCAAGTGCCACCACGCCAGGTCAATATGCTGGCTTCATCATCGCCCTCGGATTCTTTGAAGGTGTGGTGCTCGTCGCCACCCCGGCCCTCGTGCGCGACTTTTCCCCGCAGGTCCGACGCGGAACGGCAATGGGCTTTTGGACCCTTGGTCCAGTGATCGCCAGCTTGGTCGTCTCTGTGGTTGCATCCTCGACCCTTGGGTTCCTCCACCCCTGGCAGGACCAATTCCACATCGCAGGAATCGTAGGCCTCATCGTCTTTGTTTTTGCCCTGCTGGCACTTCGAGAACTTGCTCCAGGTCTGCGTGATCAGCTGCTGTACTCGGCGAAGGAACGTGTGCTCGTTGAGGCTCGAGCACGGGGAATCGATGTCGAGTCGGCAACGTCAAAACCGTATCGACAGATGCTCAAGCCCAACATCATCCTGCCTGCCATCGGTGTGAGCGCGTTCTTGTTGCTTTACTTTTCCGCCGTTGGCGTGTTCGTGATCTATTTCTCGGCCGTCTTCAACTACAGCCAAGCCACGGCAAATGGGATCGGCAACTGGTTCTGGGCGGTCGACGCGGTCACTGTGGTCCTCGCCGGCGTTCTCTCGGACCGCCTTGGGGTCCGAAAGCCGTTGATGGTCATTGGCGCCGTGGTGGCCATCGTGATGTCGATCCTCTTCGCTGGGATGGCCACGCAGCCGAACACAACGTCGTACGCCACCTTGGTGATCGTGGTGTGCGTGCTCTCTGCGGCTCGGGCCTTTGCCTATGCGCCGTGGATGGCATCGTTCACCGAGACCATCGAGTCCAGGAATCCAGCGCTCGTCGCCACGGGAATGTCGGTGTGGGGTTGGTTCCTTCGGATCTTTGTCGCCGGAGCGTTTCTGATCCTGCCGAGCATCGTGCCCTCGACGTCACCAGTCGTCAACTATGGGCTGCATCTCAAGGAGCTTCAGGCCCACTATGGACCTGAGCTCAAGGCGGCCAGGGCCGTTGACGCCGCCACGCTGAAGGCTCTCCAGACCACGCCGATGCCGGCTGGCACTCTTGCGAAGGCCATCAGCGAAATCATGAAGGCCGAAGGCGTGACTCCCGGCGTTGCCATCAAGCAACTCCAGGGGCTCAAGGCGGTTCCGGCATCCGACAAGGCGTTCTTGCTCGCTCACGGTCGTGAGGTACTGGCAGCCCAAAAGGCGGCACCTCAGGAGTGGAAGCGGTGGTGGTGGTTCTGCGCTGCCGGCCAGATCGTCTTCCTGCCCACCATCTTTCTGCTGGTCGGTCGCTGGAGCCCCAAGCGAGCTCGACGAGAGCGCGAAGAGCACGAAGCAGTGATCGATGCTGAACGAGAGAGGCTCGCCGGGGGAGTCCTAGAGCCCTCCTGAGATTCGACGCTCGTACCCTGAGTAGTGGCGTGAGGCAGCCCTGAGGCCAAGGCTGCTTCTCATGGGTGGGTAAAGGCCGATCGGCGACCCAATGAACACCTCGTCGAGTGGCGGTTCCCCGCTCTGTCGGATGAGCGTCGAATCGGCTCCACCCCAAGCAAGCCGGCTGTGATTCTGGGACCTCATTGGAACGGGCCTTCGAAGAGTTTGGGCGTGAGGCCTGCCGAGCTCGAGCACATGGACTTTTCAGCGAGAGGGAATTCTCGACTGACACCGTGGTCCTTGAATGGCTGCGGTCGGCTACGGGTGACCAGAAAAGCCGGACCACGGAGGTGATACTTCGTTCATGGCCATCGGCATCAATGTTCGGCGAGGTCGAATACTGGCCAGGCGGCTCACCGGAAGCGTTTTTGGTGGAACAGGGAGTCGCAGCACCCTTCTTCTCTTGACCGTCTCCGCAATGATGGCCACCGCCTGCGGATCTCGTGCCGTTCCTCACGAATCGTCGCCGCATCGCCAAGCGGTGGGCGTAACGACGACCATCTTGCGTCCAGACACCGCAGGGCGGTTCACGCCCCCTGCGCAGTCGTCGCTTCCAGCAATCCCTCATCGTTCGGGAACGGACGCATCGTCACCGGACTCGCAAACTTCCCCACCTCCGCCACCAACAACGGTTGCTCTTGTCACGGTCCCCGACTTGATTGGCAAGACAACCTCGGATGCCAACACCTCACTCTTAGCCGCCGGTCTCGTTCTCGGGTCAGTCAACATTTCTCTGCCGAATTCGAACTCCTTCTGCATGGGTCCGAATTCAACGTGGAACATCGCATCGGGGAATATTTGGGCACAGGCGGTTCGAAACTCCGCCACAGGGGGGACCGCCGCGTTTGGCACTCCGGTCGATGTCAGCGTGTGTCCGTAGAGAACGGCAGGAACCCAGGGGG
>JBAXAR010000165.1:0-3606 GCA_037142475.1 Actinomycetes bacterium | reverse complement strand
GCCCTGAACTGGCGACCTCGGGCCTCGACATCAACCTCCTGACCCTGCTGGTTGTCAACGGTTACGCCGCTGCGATCCTCGGCCGCCTCCGCAACCTGCCCTGGACCTTCGCCGGGGGCCTGATCCTCGGCCTTGTCGAGAACTACGCCATTGGGTATCTCCCCGGACACATCCCGGCGAACCTCGTGAGCCAAATCTCGCTTCTGACACCGGTGATCTTCCTCTTTGTGGCGCTCTTGATTCTCCCGTCCGCTCGACTTCGTGCGGTGGGGCGTCTGGCGGTCGCAGCGCCGCCCAAGGTCGCTTCGCTTCGCCAATCGATTCGCGGCGGGATCGTCTTCGTGGTGGTGGCCGTTCTCGCCACTTTCGTACTCGGTGCATCGGTGATTGGCTCAGTCACTCAGGGTCTCGCCCTCGGAATCGTGGGGCTGTCCCTCGTGCTCCTGATCGGATTCACCGGCCAAGTTTCGCTCTGCCAGTTGACCTTCATGGGCATCGGTGCCTTCGCCATGTCGAAGGTTGCCGATGGGGGCGCGTCCTGGTGGGGATTGCTCATCGGGGTCGTGGCATGTGCGGTGGTCGGGGCAATCGTCTCCCTCCCTTCCCTGAGGCTCCAAGGTCTGTATCTGGCTCTCTCTACCTTGGCCTTCGCTCAATTCGCCTATTACGGCTTCTTTACCAACATCAGCTTCATCCCTGAAGGCGGAGCCATCAACGTTGGTCGACTCTCGCTTCCCGGCATTTCGACGGAAGGGGACAAGGCGTACCTCATTTTCGTGGCGGTGGCCTTTGCACTGGCCGCCATCGGTCTGCTCGCCGTGCGGCGCAGTTCGTGGGGCCGCAAATTGGTCGCCCTCAATGACTCACCGGCAGCCTTTGCCACCTTGGGGATGAACCCCACGCTGTCGAAGATGCTGGTCTTCGCCGCATCTGCGGCCTTGGCAGGGGTGGGTGGCGTCCTCTACGCCGGGCAGGCCTTGGCATTGAGCGCGATTGATGTGACGCTCTTCTCAAGTCTCGGTCTGGTGCTGTTCGTGACCATTTTCGGGATCCGCACCGTCATGGGCGCCGCTCTCGGTGGTCTGGCGGCCACCTTGTTGCCGCTCGCTAGTTCTCACCTTCCGTGGTGGGGGACCGGGCTCACTGGCGTGGCGGCGGGTGTCGGCATCTCCTTAATGGCCAATGTGCCCGACGGGATCGTCGGAGTTCCATGGATCAACGCTCATCTGAGGATCCCCGGTCTCGCATCACCACGGACGCCGGTCGATCCGGCCACTGAATCCATGGAGTTGGCTGATGTCACTGGCTGACGGAACGACCGCAGTCGTCGGGGAGCCGATCCTCGAGGTCAAGGGTGTCTCGGTCAATTTCGGTGGCGTGGCGGCGCTGACCGCCGTGAGCCTCGATGTTCGCCCGGGTGAGGTGACTGGCCTCATCGGCCCGAACGGTGCAGGCAAGACGACGCTGTTCAACGTGATTAGCGGTTTGCAGCGACCGAACCGCGGCGAGGTTCGCCTCTCTGGGCGCGATGTCACGAAGTTGGGACCCCATCGCAGGGCCCGCCTTGGCCTTGCCCGCACCTTCCAGCGCCTTGAGCTCTTCGGATCCCTCTCGGCGAGAGACAACGTTCAGGTCGGCCTCGATGCCAGTCGCACCAAGGGAGACCTCACCGCACAGGGCCTTCTCCACCGAGTCGGCGTGATTGCTGACGTGGACCGTCAGGTCTCAACCCTTCCCACCGGTGAGGCTCGCCTCGTTGAGTTGGCCCGGGCGCTGGCGATCGACCCGACCTTGGTTCTTCTTGACGAGCCATGCAGTGGTCTCGACGAAAACGAGACAGAAATGCTCGGTGGCCTTCTGCGCGAACTCGCCAATGAGAACCGAGCTGTCCTCATCGTCGAGCACGATATGGATCTCGTTCTGTCGGTGTGCGATCGGATCTTCGTGCTCGACTTCGGAGAGATCATCGCCTCGGGTTCGCGTGAGGATGTCCGGCACGACCCCCGGGTCCAGGCGGCGTATCTCGGTGCCGTTCCTGAGATAGGGGAGGGCGAGAGTTCATGAAGGCCATCGCGCTCACTGAGGCACCACCGATCGAACTTTCTGGGATTCGCGCCGCCTACGGCCGCATTGAGGTGCTCCATGGCGTGGACCTCTCGATTCCGGCAAGCAGCGTGTTCGCTCTTCTGGGTCCGAATGGCGCCGGTAAGTCCACCCTCCTCAAGGTGATCTCGGCTCGCATGCAGCCCACCGAGGGGACTGTGAGCATCGGCGACCTGAGCCTCAAGAAGCCAACCCCTGAGGCGCTGGCCCGGCTCGGTGTCTGTGCCATTCCTGAAGGCAGAGGAGTCTTTCCGAACCTGACGGTTCGCGACAATCTGGTGATGTGGAGCTACCAGGGCGTCTCGGTCGCTGACGTCGAAGCTGCCGCCTACGAGCAGTTCCCGAAGCTCAAGGAGCGCCGTCGTCAACTCGCCGGAACGCTGTCGGGTGGCGAGCAGCAGATGTTGGCCATCGCCAGAGCGTTGGCGGGCGACCCGAAGGTGCTGTTGCTCGACGAGATCTCGATGGGCCTCGCCCCGCTGATCGTCGCTGAGCTCTACGAACTGGTCGGCCAGATCGCCGCCCGAGGGGTGACCGTGGTTCTCGTGGAGCAGTTCGTGACCACAGCCGTTGCGGTGGCCACCGATGCCGCCATCATGCTCCATGGGGCGATTCGGGCGACCGGCTCTCCGGAGGAGATGGGCGTGCTCGCCGCTCAGGCGTATCTTTCCGACGGTGATCCCCACTAGCCAGGTGTGATGGACCCTCGATCTGAGGAACTCGTCGAGTCGTGGTCCAACGCAGTGCTCGAGGTCGAGGTAGCCGGCGGGTGGGTCCATCCGGGCGACATCGCCGAGGCACGAGGGACCTTGGTCCACCTGATCACTGGGTGGAATCCGATGGGCATCACGCTCGGGAAGACTCGCAACCAGGCGCTCGATGATCTGTTGATCACTGAGCTCGATCGTCGGGATCTTGAGCGCCATCGTTGCGTCGGGATGGACCGATCCTCCGATCACGCAGAGGAGGGCTGGTGCATTCTGGGGCTCTCTCGTGATGAGGCCGTCGCCCTGGGGGCGGCGTTTGAGCAATTGGCGATCTACGAGGTGAGCGAATCCACGACGCTGGTGGTGCTGTGCGATGGAAGTGACGTCATCGACGTCACCGCCACCGCCTAATCACGTCAGGTGCAGCGGAGGGGCGTGGCCTCAGCCTTCGGCGGGAGCGAGGGTGACGGCAATGGCCGCCGCACCCTCGGTGAAGGTCAACTCTTCGGCCCCACCAGCATCCTTGAGGTCATCGGCCGCGAGTGTCATCAAGCCGATCATGTCGGCTGTGTCCGTCACGGCTGCCACCGTCACCGGAGTCCGCATCGATCGCTTGGCAGCGGTCTTTTCCCGTCGGATAGCGGTCAGGACCGTGGTGGCAGCGTCGAAGACCCCAGGGGACCTCGTGGCGGTCACGTTGAGCTCGTCGGCAGTTGGCCACGCTGCGGTGTGGACCGAGCCGGTCTGCCACCACCGCCAGACCTCCTCGGTGACGAAGGGCAGGAACGGAGCGAAC
>JBAXAR010000164.1:0-3622 GCA_037142475.1 Actinomycetes bacterium | reverse complement strand
GCTTCGTCACTGTTGAACCCGGAGCTGTTCAGGTTCACCAACCGCACCGCAAGAGCCACCAGCATCGTCAGCACCAGCCAGACCCGAGGGGTCATGCGGTGCATCCAACCCGTCTGTACGGCTTTCGGTTCTAGGTCACCCCCTGGCTCACCAGGAGCCAGGCCCTCGACGAGCTCTGGTGCTCGTTCGTCACTCACGACCGCCACGGCCGCCCCGATCTACTCGATACGTCCCTCGTCACTAACGCCGGGGAACTAGCCGTCGCTGCATTTGATATGGGTCCGCTCAGTCCCTCAGTCGTTTTCGGCCTGCAGAGCATCCTCGGTCTCTCGCCGCAGAGACGAGGCGAATTCGACATGGTCGCTGACGAACGACGTAGGCACAACAGGGCCTGTGCTCCTTGCTTCGAGGATGTCCTCGCACCAACTGAAGTTGTCCGAGCCGAGCCGGGTGATCCGCACACTCTCGATGGCGCTGATGAGGATGAGCCGCTCGCGTTCACGCAGTTCATCGCAGCCCACTCCTCCTACCGACATCATCGGGGAAAGGTACCTGTAAGGGGGGAACCCGTAGGCATCCTCAGTGTTCTCCAGGAGCTCGACCACCGCTTGAGACTGACTGACCGGGCTCTTGTGCGGCTCTCCCCGTTCGATGATGTAGATATCCTCGATCGTGGTGACAGTGCCGAGTTCACACGGTACCAGGCGCTGCACGAAGTACTTCGGCGGGGGGATGATCCGCTGCATCCATGCGTTGATCGTCATAATCGGCACATTGGAGTCAGCCAACTTCATGGCGAAGCCACGGCCCTCCTTGGAAGGGAGGCGGCTCTGCACCCGCAACCAGAGCCACTCACGCCTGCTCAGGTCCCCGGCGTCGACGGCCCGCAGCGTGTGCTGGCTGATCGTCAGCGGCTTCGGGAAGCAGCGGGCCACTCCCGAGCTGTCGATGATCGTCATGTCATCGGACAGGAATCGTCCCTCGCTCGTGCGCAGGAGCTTCAGGACAGTGCCGGTCTTGCCGGTGTCGGTACGAGCTGACAGGACCAGGCCTTTTCCATTGACGTCCATGCACGCTGCGTGGAGGAGCATGTACCCACGGTCAACAAAGACGAAGCGCAGGAGGGCCTCGATGACATTCGTGTAGAGCACATGGGGACTACGCGCCAGCGCCTTGCTGGTGGTTACCTGGATCCGGTCCCCGAACTCGATACCGAAGTTGGCCGAGAGGCGCCCGAAGTGCTCCTCCCAACGAATCGTCTTCTCATCCCTCGACTGCACCAGTCGGGTGCGGGACCGCAGCCCATTGAGCTTACCGATCCGCACCGAAATGTCAGGGGTCGAGCCATCGCGGGCTCCCTTGGCCTGCTCGAAGTAGGTCAACTCCGGAAGGGTGACGTCGCTGCCGATCGTCAGGATCCCGTGCAGGTGGTAGAAGTGGCGATACGTGGGTGATGGGGAGCGACCGCCACGCCCCATTCCCGCCTTGGCATCCTCGACCGAGAAGTTGATCGGGCCGATCTTAGTAGTGCTGATGATTCCGCTTGCCATTTCACTATCCCCTTTGTAGATGAACCTGTCGCTGATACCGAACCTGACCAAAAACACCGCCACGAGCGTGACCACGTTGGCCAGGACCACTGGCATGTGCATCACCTCGATCAACAGGGCGAGGAATGGTAGACGGGCCAACATCACCGTGTTGTTCAGAATGCTGAATCGGATGTACCGCCGCCACGTGCGGCCCTGCTCTCGACCACGGAAGACGAAGATCTCCATGCCAGCGAAGTTCCATGTGGTCGAGACCTGGGTGGCGAGCACTGCCGCCCACACGTAGGGCAGATGGGCGAAGCGGACGAACGCCCAGAAGGCGAGCGCATTGACGACCAGCCCGGTGGCGCCCACAGCGCCGAACCCGATGGCACGGCGCAAGCGAGGAGTCCCTACGGTGCCCATCCGCAGGCGGGTCAGATGATTGGCGAACCGCATGCCTTCGCGGAAGCTGGCCTTGCTCTCGCCCGTGTGGCGCTCGGCGAAGGTGAAACCCACCTCGGCCACATCGAGGTCACAGCGGGCGACCATCTCGAGCAGGATCTTGAACCCTTTTGGCTCCAGAAGATCGACGTCCACGGCGGCCCGACGAAAGGCGAAGAATCCGCTCATCGGGTCGGTGACGTCACCGAGTCGACGGGGAAAGGCCATTTTGGTGATGGTGGTCGCCGAGCGGGACACCCCTACCCTGGCCAGGTTGGCCAGTCCGGCACCGTCGCCCTCCTCGCGATAGCGGCTGGCGATGACCACATCGGCCTGGCCGTGCTCGAGGGGCTGCAGGAGATCAGGGATCGTCTCCGGCGGGTGCTGGAGGTCACCGTCCATCACGACCACGAAACAGCCGGAGGCGGCCCGCATCCCGGCCACGACCGCACCGCCGAGGCCACCCGTCTGCTCGTCCAGTTCGCGGTGGATCACTTCGACCGGAAGGCTGGTGCCGGCCGCCACCGACTTGATGACTTCTGGCGTGTCATCGGAACTGTCATCTACGAAGATCAGCTGCGCTGAACCCTCGGGCAGGACTGCTTCGAGCCGCGCCACCAACGGGGCGATGTTTCCCCGCTCATTGCGTGTGGGAATGATGACGCTTACTTTTATATTGCCCATTACCTCATACCTCCCGGCACATCGAAATAACAAAATCCACTATGCCGTTGAAGTATGTAGCCTCCACTACCGTATTCATCACTAGAGTTCCCCTCGTCCATTCCGGTCGCCAACGCCACGTCCGGTACCCTGCCCACGGCGCCGCCCCTGGAGGAACCCACGCCTAACCCACGCCTAACCCACGCCTACTCCCTAACGCCACTAGGGCAAACCCGACAACTGCCGTGTTGCTTGCGCTGGATGGAGTGACCCTTCTAACTTCAATTGTCAATGTAGTAGATGGCGAGCAGATGAACAAGGCGTAAAGACTAAATGAACCCAAATACAACTAGAGTTTTGCGCTGCGTGCTGACACCACCACTATGAGTGATGATATGGCCTATCAGAATGCCTCTGGTCTCAGTGAGAAGAGGCCAGGCCGGAGGTGACCTCCTCGACCTGAGGCGATCTATCGACTTACGGGATGGTTTCGCAACTTCCCCCGTGCAGCCCACACTACGGCCGACCACTTACCGAATCAGGTGCAGATCAGTGGCACATCAGGATCGACTTTGGTGCCGTTCGCCTGCCGTCCCAATCCCGATGTAGGAGGCGTGCTCAGCACCCCTCGCAGGCTCTAGGCCTGGTCGGTGCCGCTCGTGTTCCTCGTCTTGTCACGCGGGAACCGGCGACGGTCCATCTGGGCGGTAGAGACATCTTCGATGATCAGGCCGCAGCGGTGGCACTCCCAGCGACGCGCTGGCGGGTAGGACAGCGCCCAAAGGTCGTGCGATACACAGCTGCAGATAGCACGCTCCATCAGTTTGATCACGTCATTGAATGTACCGGGTGGGACGTCCAATTGGGTGTCAACACCGAATTTTCGAGCATTGAGGCGTTGCCCGTCGTCTGTCCTCTGTTCAGCACCCCCACGTCGAGCACCCCGGTGCCCAGCGCCGCCGGCGGTATATTGACGGAGCCCATAG
>JBAXAR010000163.1:0-3760 GCA_037142475.1 Actinomycetes bacterium | reverse complement strand
CGACAAGGGAAACCTGCTCCCCTCAGCTCCAGAGTGTGCGACGACGCCCCCACCGGGAACACAGAGCTTCTTTGACAAGCTGACCCATGACGTCGTCTCGTTCCGGCCTGACACCGTCGCGCTGTTGGTGGGGCGATGGGAGGTCCACGATCAGGTACGCAATGGGCAGACGGTTTCGATTGAAGACCCGGAGTTCCAGGCCGATGTTCGGAAAGGACTCGAGAAGGCGATCAGACTTTCGACGGCGCACGGCGCCCATGTGGTCCTCTACACACAGATGTGTGCAGATTCAGGAAGACAGCCAGATGGATCCCCGTGGCCTGAGGACAGCCCCACGCGTCTGGCGACCTACAACGCCATCGCCCGCTCAGTGGCCGCCAAACACCCCAAGACAGTCAGGCTCTTTGACCTCAACCGGCTTGTGTGCCCCCGCGGGCGCTTTACGACGACCATCCGTCACATGGCCGTGCGCCAAGCAGACGGTATCCACATCGATATCACCGCCGGCTCATTCTTTGGCCCACGGCTCTGGCCAGCGCTGATCGCCGCTGGTGATCAGGCCAGGGAAGCGAGACACGCGGCCAAGCGCTGAGGCGCCTGAATGGCGAGGTGCGCCGCGGTTAGGACGCCAGATACGGAGTGTTCGACTTCACGACCTTGCACTGGGCCGCAAGCGCATCGACGAGGAGCGCCTCGGGGACCCGTCCAGCCTCTGAGATGGTGGTCATCAGGGCGTTAAAGCTTCCGTCGGCTGAGGTTGCCGCCGCAGCGGGGGCAAGGGCAGAGAGCAATTCGGACTGGGCCTTCGCCTTCAGAATCGCCCCCTCGGGCGTCCCCTCCTTGGCGGTGGCACGCTGAAGATCGCGAATCGAATGATCGATGCGATCGCAGGCGATTTTCGCTTGGGAGATGGCCGCACCATTTCCGCAGGCGCTCAGAGCGATACCGGCCACCAAGGCTCCGGCTGCACTCGCGACCTGGACCCTCCGGCTCAGCCGAGCCATGTATCGGCACTGTCAAGCAGGAAGCGGCTCACGGAGGCGCATCGGTCGAACGCGTCGCACAGCAGTTCCTCGCCTTTAAGAATGCGGGCAAGGGAGACCGGACGACGAGCGAGGATAGAAAGACGGCGCTCGGGGGCATCGGTGGCGCTGGCGAATGAGTCAATGGCGGAAACCTCGAGGGGGAGCTCCATCCCACCGATGCCCGCAAGGTCGATGGCGAGCCGCAGAAGGTCCGGACCCTGGGGGAGCGGGGGGAGGGCCCAGGTAAAGGTCAGCGGGAAATGGAAGTCATCGTCCGGGTCATCTTCGTCGCCAAGGCCGATCACAGCATCTTCGAAACTCAGCAGGACACGGGGATCGACATCGAGGGCGAGGTGGAGATCGAGTGGTCCACCGCAGCCATCTTCTGGGTGGAGGTCGACTTCCCAGACTTGCCGGAGCGAGTAGGTCTCAACGAAATGACGTTCGTCGTGTACGTGAAACCCATGATCGACAGAGTGATCCTTGAGCTCGGCGACATACCCGGCAACGTCGATAGCGGCCACGTATCGAGACTAGTGGGTACCTGGCTGTCGGAGGCTGGCTAGGTTGTCTCCATGTCCCCCGATGCTGTTCTTGAGGCCCTCAGGAGTGCAGCATCAGCGGTCCGCGAGGCGCTCGACGGCTTCGAGGGCAAGGGGCTCTCTGGGCAACGGGTGAGCCAGTACCACCTTGATGTGGTGGCTGACGACGCCGCGTGCGGTGTCCTGTTGGGCGCCGGTCTCGCTGTGTTCTCGGAGGAATCCGGAGAACGCGGGAGTTCGGAGATCCTGGTTGTTATCGACCCTGTCGATGGCTCGACCAACGCTGATCGGGGGATCCCCTTCTATTGCGTCAGCCTCTGCGCACTCGACGATCAAGGTCCTCTTGTCTCTCTCGTGGAGAACTTGCCCCTCGGGATTCGTTACGAAGCGATTCGTGGACAGGGCGCAACCCGTGATGGCAGGGTGATCGCCGCCAGCGGAGCCACCGACCCGTCTCGGGCCATCGTGGGGGTCAACGGTGTCCTTGATCGGCACCCAGGCTGGGCTCAGGTGAGGACGATGGGAGCTGCCGCTCTCGAGTTGTGCCTGGTCGCTGATGGGTCCCTGGATGGGTACGTCCAAGCCGGAGGGGCGGCGATCCACCCGTGGGACTATCTCGCTGGCGTTCAGATCGCCCAAGAGGCAGGGGCGACCGTCATCTCAGCTGACGGAGACGACCTTATGATCACAGAGCGGGTGCCGCGCCGGCCCCTTGCAGCGGCTACCGATGAGCTGGCGGCGGCCCTCGTGGCAGAGATCAACGCCGCTCGGGATTCCAAGGGTGCCGTCGAGGGCCTACGCTGACACACAGTTCGGGCGCTTAGCTCAGTTGGTTAGAGCAGCTGGCTTACATCCAGCAGGTCGGGGGTTCGAGTCCCTCAGCGCCCACCGATGTTGCGCGATGGCCAACGTTTCACATGGTGAAGCTTTCCTGTGCTCTCGGAAGCCCACAGGGACTCAAGCAGGTCCTCACGACACTCAAATGGTTTCCTCCCAAGAAATTCGACGAGGCCCATGTCATCAGATGGAGCGCACCTGTAGCCGATCAGGAATTTCTGGGAGCTCCATCTGGGTGCTCGCAACTTCAAGCACGAGGTCGTAGGCCTCATCGCTGGTCAACGCGAGCTCAACTCCATTGAGATCACCGAACCCCGCCGTGCACAGCCACGCCGTTCGCTTGTTGCCCTCGACGAGGGCACGGTTCTTCGCGATTGAGTGGAGGAGGGCTGCAGCCTTCATCTCGAATGTTACGGACGCATCCTCACCGAACGCACTCGCGCGAGGTCTCTTGATCGCTGAGTCGAGGAGGCTTGCACGGAACATCGCCGAACTGTTCCCAATGGACAGAGTCATCCATGAAACGTTCACTTCGGGTGAAGTCATGCGCTGGGACCGCCCGAATGCGGCGGTCAGGTCAGCGGATAGATCAGGTGACCGTGATGGCCACCGAGGCACTCGCAACCCCGGCGGCGTTGGTGGCCTTGACGGTGAACGTGGAGCGCCCCGGTGTGGTGACGGTGCCGGTGATCTTTCCGGTCGCGCTCGAATAGATAAGTCCAACGGGCATGTCAGATATCGATACTGTGGCGGCCGGGGAGCCGGTGGTCTTGATCGTCAGACTGAAGGCCTGCAGGTGCGTCCTGGTGGTGGTGCCGGTCACCGTGACAGTGGGCATGGCATCCACCGCCACGGCAAAGGTTGTCGTGGTCGATTTGGTGCCGTCCTTGGCCTTCAAGGTGATGGTCATGGCCGCTGCACCCTTGGTCGGTGTCCCGCTGATGATGGCATTGCCGCCGCTGCTGGTCAGCGTCATGCCGGCCGGCAGTGCAGAAGAGGTGATGATCGCACTGGCATCGTTGGTGGTGGCAGCAACGGACACTGCTGTCCCTGCAGTCCAAGTCTGGGCTGATGGGGAGGTGAGGAAGCCCATCGAGGTCAGCCAGTAGTTCTGCACCGTCAACAGCCCGGCTGCGTTCGAAGCCGCCAAGGTGATGAGGTAGACCCCACTGGCCAAGTTGACGGCAACCAAGGTGCCGGTGGCCGCCTTGGTTCCGGTGCCCGGCGTGAAGGTCACCCCGGTCGGGAGTCCCGTGGCCGTCATCCACGCTTTTGACGCTGCGACTGCCGCAGTCTTGGCCGTGGTCGTAATGGCCAGGCTGGTCGTCGTCGTCGGCGAGGTCACGCCCGTGCTTG
>JBAXAR010000162.1:0-3915 GCA_037142475.1 Actinomycetes bacterium | reverse complement strand
ATCAGAGGTCGTGTCATCACGACATTCACCCAGCCCCTCAACGCCCCATCGAGCATCTGGGCCAGGGAAGCGGGCGTCGGTATGAAACCGAACAGTGTGCTGCCGGGAACCACGAGGGGTCCTCCGACGAGCACAAAAACGATGAACGCTGCTACTGCAACTCCCCAGACTGGCGCCTTACGAGTGGCAAGCAGCAACGAGGCAGTGGCGGCAACCCCAAGACCGATGCAACCAACAATGAGGCCGATCGCTCCAAAGCTCGGGACAAATCCCCAGAGGGCAACGACACCAAGGCCGACCAGGACCACCACATCGATCGTCCAGAGAGGTGCCTGGAGAGCAAAGAAGCGATCACTCACGCCCTGAGGCGCGTTCTCGAAACCTTCAGGTGCCTCGGCACCAGCAAGCTCGGGCGATTCCTGGCCGTCAAGGAGTGCCGTCATCGCAGGACCGACCAGAGCAGATGGGGCAGCTCATCAAGTGAGCGAAGCGACAAGAGCAGTTGCTGACCGAGCGGCTGAAACGCCGTGGGTGACGATGGATCAATTCGGAGGACGACCACCCTGACCCCCGCCGGCAGCCGCAGAGCGGCATGGCGAAGATCGCTGAGCGACGTCGTGTTCCCAGTGATCAAGAACGCCGTACTCAACCCGGGTGCCCCTTTGGCAAGTGCTCGGGTCCCACCGCTGAACGTGGCCTTCGCACGGCTCACGTTGACGCTGGCCAGAGAGTCCAGCAAGGAGACCCGGCTCGTCGAGCGCATCCGCTCGACGCCCACCACGCACGTCAACTGCTGGTCATCGCCGAGAACTCGATCACCAAGTGAACCGGCAACCGAGATTGCTGTCTCCACGTCAGACTCAGATTCATACGCGGCGGGATTGGTGTCGACCACCAGGCCAAGATGCGAGCGGCGGGTATCGATGAACTGGCGAATCATCAGAGTCCCGGTCCGCGCTGAGGTGAACCAGTGGATGTACCGAGGATCATCGCCCGGCTCGTAGTCCCGGAGTGTGTGGAATGCCACATCAGACTCCGAGCGCTCATTGGTTGCTTGGCCTTCGAGGTCTCGCAGAAAGCCTGGTCCGAGGGCCCCGAGAGCCACGGTCTCAGGGTGAACGATCAACTCGACGACGTCAGTCCAAACTTGGGTGCGACGAAGCAGTCCGAGGGGGTCAGAACGAATCGACGTCGCAGGGCCCACCGAGATGATGCCCCGACGTACCGTCGGCAAGACAAAGACTTCTTCGTGTTCACCACCGCGACGCAGTGACGGGACAGCAAACTCACCGGCGGCCATTCCGACTGGCAATTCCATGCGCGCCCCGAGCATTCGCCGATCAGCAACATTGCGGACCACCACCTCTGCAGCGGCGCGGCCTCCCGCCGTGATGCGAGTGGGCTGCACAGCCAGGGTGACTTCGAGATCGGCCTGTCCGAGCGCGAAGACTCCCGAGGCACTGACCACCACGAGGAGCGTGATGGCAAGTGTCGTCAGCTCAGCCCAACCAAGGAGGGCTCCAGCGAGGAGAAGGCAAAGGCCAGTACCCGCAGCGGCCCATCCCACAGGCGTCACCACGGCACTGATCGAACGCACGCCTTGGAGCAGCGTGGGTCGAAGCGTTGCGGTGATGAAGGGCGACGTGTTCATGGGAAAGCTCGAGCCGAGGGCCGACGACTCAGGCAGCGCTCTTGGTGGGAGGCTCTACTTGCTGGAGAACCTGATTAATGACACCAGCGACTGTTGCGCCGGTGAACTCCGCCTCTGGATCAAGGATGATCCGGTGGGCAAGAACAGGCATAGCGAGTTCCTTGATGTCATCAGGAAGGACAAACGTGCGGCCGACCGAAGCAGCCCACGTCTTGGCGACCCGAATGTAGGCCATCGCCCCCCGGATACTGACACCCAGCATGACCCCCTGAGCCCGACGAGTGGCGTCAACAATCTGGCTTGTGTAGGCCAAAATTGCTGGGTCGACGTGCACGTTGGCAGCTAGCCGTGACATGTCAACAACTGCCTGGCCAGTGATGAGCGGTCCGACCGACTCGCTTCGGTTTCGATGTGCGGAGTCTGCGAGGAGCAGTACCGTACTCGCTTCGTCGGGATACCCGAGGCTGGTGCGCATCAAGAAACGGTCCAATTGCGCTTCCGGGAGTCGATAGGTCCCCGCCTGTTCAATCGGATTCTGGGTAGCGATGACCATGAAGGGTGGTCCGACCGGGTGGGTCACCCCATCAAGAGTGACCTGCCCCTCCTCCATCACCTCAAGCAGCGCAGACTGTGTCTTTGGCGATGCACGGTTGATCTCGTCAGCCAACAAGATGGTGGCAAAGACTGGTCCTCGACGGACCTCGAAATCACCGGTTCTCTGGTTGTAGATGCTGCCACCCACCACATCGCTGGGGAGGAGGTCGGGAGTGAACTGGATTCTGCTGTGCGTGCCCTGAACCGTGTTCGAAATTGCCTTCGCGAGCATGGTCTTGCCGGTCCCCGGCACATCCTCAAGAAGGAGGTGCCCCTCTGTCAGGAGGCAGGCAAGCGCGAGGCGGACCGTCTCGGTCTTGCCCACAATTGCCTGCTCGACGTTGGCGACAAGTTTGGTGAAGGAGTCACAAAACCATGCCGCTTGCTCATCTGTAATCGCCATTACTTGCTTCCTCAGTTCTCAATCGTTGGTCGTTGTCAGTCATCGGCTTGAAGGGCACAGTGGCCCCATTCACAGATGCACCTCATGGTGGCGGGAGGGCCGTCGGTGTCACCGCTTGCGATTCGGATGGTTGGGACTTTGCGCCAGCATTCGCCGCGGTCACCCGGAATGAGTAGTCAGTTCCATTTGTCAGGCCCGTGACCGCGCACGTGGTGGCCGTCGTCGACTCGCACATCAGATCGGCGTCCGCCACCGTGCTCCAGGGTCCGCCGGCGGTTTGAATTTCGATGATGAACCTGGTGATCGGACTCCCACCATCGGTGGACACGGACCATGACAGTTGGACCTGAGCATCCCCGGCTACTCCGGGCGCCAAGACTGGCTGGCCAGGAGCCCCGCTTGGTGTCGCTTCCACTGTTGCTGATGGAGGACTCTCACCGTCAGAGGACTGCGCGACGACAACGAAGGAATAGGAAGATCCATTGGTCAGGCCGTCAACAACACAATCGGTGGCAGTCGCCTCTGCTGTGCATGTCTGGTCGCCGGGCGATGCTGTGACCTTGTAGCCGGTGATGTTCTGGTTGTTTGCAAGCGTTGTTGGCTGGGGTGCCGCCCAAGCGACGGTGACCGAACCATCACCGATTGACGTCGCACGAAGGTTGCTTGGAGGCTGAGGGCCATCAGTCGCCCGAACAGATGGAGTCGAGTCAGATTGATCCCCTTCTCCTGCGTCATTCGTCGCCGTGACGACGAAGGAGAAGGCGGTGGAGGAATCAGTGGTGGCAAAGTCAAAGGAGAGACCATCGACCTTCTGCGAGTCGCCCCCGGGCTGGGTGGTGACGGTGTAGTACTTGACGTCGGATCCGTTGCCGTTGACAGCCGACCAGCTAATCGAGATGGAGCGGGACGTCGTCTTCTTCACACTTAGGCTTGGCGCCTGCGGTTTCCCCCTAGGGGTCTTGGGTGAAGATTCTGCCGACTGAGGGCCGGTTCCCGCCTCGTTCGTCGCAGCAACCGTGAAGCGATAGGCCGTCCCATTGGAAAGACCCGACACTGTGCACGAAAGCGTTGTTGTCGACTGACAGGTCATGGAACCCGGATCGGAGCTGACCGTGTAATTCGTGATCGGGGACCCCCCGATGTCAGACGGAGCGGTCCACGAGACGGTGACCTGCGAGTCATCCTCGGTGACGCCAACGATCGCCGGGGGCCCTGGCACATCGATCGGTTTGACCAGATTTGATTCGCGCGATGACGGAGACGTACC
>JBAXAR010000161.1:0-3915 GCA_037142475.1 Actinomycetes bacterium | reverse complement strand
CGTTGGCGATACAGCGGTCGGCGTAGTCAGGGTTCGTCGGGTTGGGAGTCACTGCCTCGAATCCTACGGCCGGTCCCCCTGTGAGACACACGGGTAGCATGTCGATCGTGAAGGTTTCGACCCGTGGCGACTACGCAAGCCGAGCATTGCTGTCGCTCGCTCTTCACGGAGCGGTTCAGACTCCGACCTCAGTGAGGGACATCGCTGAACGGACAGCACTCCCCCAGCCCTACCTTGAGCAGATCCTCCTCGCCCTCAAGGGTGCCGGTCTTGTGCGATCCAAGAGGGGTGTCGGTGGGGGCTACGTCCTAGCCCGTGATCCGTCAGAGATTTCCCTGGCCCAGATCATCTCCGCCGTGGATGGACCCATCGTCGCTGGCGACTTCGGAGAGCCCCATGAGGACGGAGCCTGCGACCATGAAGGGCAGTGTGTCCTGCTCGCCGTGTGGTCTGAGGTTGGCGATCGAATCCGCAATCAGCTCCAGTCGCTCTCGCTTGCCGACATCGTTGAGCGTTCGCTCGGGACACCGGCGGCGATCACTCCTCTCTGAGGAATTCGACCGGAAATAGCCTGAGGTGGGAATACTCCTACCGCCGTGTGTGTTATGTATGATTGAGACAAACCAGACCGCCAGTTTGGGGTGGGTTCAATCTGAGTAGAGGGGGGCTCCTCGGAGAGAGACCGGATGACCCCGTGGCTGGCGCCCGGAAGGAGCAACCATGAGCCACCCCCGACGTTCGACCAACGCAATGGCGGACAGTCTTGGCCTGCTGCTTCGGGACCTTGACCGGTACCCGATGCCGAACTACGACGAGCAGGTTGAACTGGCGAAACGCGTTGCCACTGGCGACCAAGAAGCCAAGCAGCAGATGGTCGCGGCCAACATGCGCCTCGTCCTGCACTGGGCCCGTCGCTACCAGGACCGAGGGGTCGAACTCGTCGATCTCGTCCAAGAGGGCACGTTTGGCCTTCTGAGGGCAGTTGAGAAGTTCGACTGGGAGCGCGGTTTCAAGTTCTCCACCTATGCCACGTGGTGGATCCGTCAGTCGCTCCAGCGTGCGGTCCAGCAGCATGGAAGAACAATCCGGATCCCCCTTGAGGTGGGCGAGCAGATTCAACGTATCGACGCTGCCACAGCGGAACTCGTAGGGCTCTTGGGTCGTCGGCCCACAGAAGAGGAGATCACCGAAGCAACCGGCATCAGCGTCGAGGTCCGAAAGGGCCTCGAAGGGATCGCCGGGGTCTCGGCGAGTCTTGATCAACCGGCAACCTCCGACTCATCGACAGTCCTCGGAGACCTCGTTGCTCCTGACGGGACCGACTGGGTCGCCGATGTCGAGCAGCAGATGACCGATGATCGGCTCCTGTTGGCTGTCGAACAGCTCCCCGTTCTGCAGCGAGAAGTCTTGACGAAGAGATTCGGACTTGATGGCTCAAGCCCAGCCTCGCTTCAGGCCACCGCTGACGCTCTCGGAATTGGTGTGCGTCGCGTGCGTCGGGCCGAGACCGAGGGACTCGCCGCCCTCCACGGGGACGACGCAGTGGTCTCCTTGCACGCCGAGGTCTAGGAGTTCTCGAGCCACCTCTGAGCTGCGTCCCCTCCACCGAGGATTCTCAGGTCATCAGGCCATGCAGAAAGCACGGAGACCTCATCGCCCGTGACCGGGTGTTCCAGGCGAAGTCGTCCTGCGTGAAGCGCCAGTCGGTCAGCGTCGAGGAGTGTCTCGTTCCTCTGGCCGTAGCGAGGGTCATTGACGACAGGGTGTCCGATGGCGGCCATATGGACTCTGATCTGGTGGGTACGACCTGTCTCAAGGGAGAGTCCGATCACGGTCCGAGCCGGCCCTTCCAGGCGTTCGATGACCTCGTAGGAGGTTCGAGCGCTCTTGCCGTCCGGACGGACCATCATTCGAGTGGGAGAGGTCGCTGAACGGCCAATCGGCGCGTCCACGATGCCTCGCTCACTTTCGACATGGCCCTCGACCACGCCCACGTAGCGCCGCTGTGCCTGACGGGTCGCCAGCTGCTCTGAAACAGAGGTGAACGCAGCTGGGCTCCGTGCCACCGCGAGGAGTCCTGAGGTTCCCTTATCGAGTCGGTGGACGATTCCCGGACGGTTCACCTCTCCGAACCCAGCCTTCGGGAGGTCAGCGAGCTCTGGGTATAGCGCCAGAAGACCCGCCACCAATGTTCCTGTCGTATTTCCCGCTCCGGGATGTACGACAAGGGTGAAGGGCTTGTCCACGACCACCAAGTCAGCATCCTCGTAGAGGACTGTGACGTGGACGTCGGGCTCCGCCTCAACAGAACCATCAGTCTGCGGCGGAAGGACAGCTTCGAGATGAGCCCCTGTCGAGAGTGGGGTTGACGCCTTGGTCACCACCTTGCCGTCAATTGTCACGGCACCCACCTCAACCAATCGTGATGCCTCGGAGCGAGGGCAGCTCGTCAGCATCGAGAGTGCGCGGTCAACACGCATCGTGTTCATCAGTGCCGGCACGACAATGTCGAGATGCTCTGCTCCCTCGTCCTCGGTCGTTGCCGGGGTTGTGTTTGTCATGAGACGTCCTGTTCTTGGCGGTGCCGGGCCATGTCAACAAGCACACTGATGATGATCACCAGCGTGCCGAGAGTGATCGCGCTGTCTGCGAGGTTG
The DNA here is from genome assembly GCA_037142475.1 of Actinomycetes bacterium. Classification (GTDB taxonomy): domain Bacteria; phylum Actinomycetota; class Acidimicrobiia; order Acidimicrobiales; family RAAP-2; genus CAIUMH01. The sequence continues at coordinate 1,258 of JBAXAR010000161.1, read as the reverse complement.
AACGTGGGCCAATGAGGAAGGGTGATGAAATCGACCACTCCTCGATCATGGTGACGAGCGAGGCGGTCAGCAAGATTCCCCAACGCTCCGCCCATCATTAGACCGAGACCGACCCGAATCCCCATGGATTCGGTTCGGCGGGCCACGACGAGCAGGACGATCACAAGAATCACGTCGAGGACCATGAGTGGAATGCTCGATCCCTGGAGGAGCGAGAACGACGATCCCGTGTTGTAGGTCAGCGCTAATCCAAAGGGTCCGAAGACATGCTCCGGGGCCAGCCCGAGGTGGGCTTCAGCGAAAGACTTTGAGACCTGATCAGCAACCAGAACAAAGCCAGCGATGATCAGCGTCAGGATCGGCCACCTCCTCGGCGTCGAGGATGGCTGTTTTCCGTCGCTCAAAAGCGAGAAACGAGAGGTGGGTTGACGCAGTTGGTGTCCAGGCGTGCATAGGGAATCGCCTCAAGCCGGGCCTTCAGAATCGGCTTGTGACACCGCTCACACAGCCCGTACCGCTTCGCCTTGATGCGTCGAAGGGCCTCGTCAAGTTCGAAGATTTCCTCCAACAACTTGTCGGCCTGGTAGAGAGAAAACTCTCGATCGACCGCTGCCCCGGCCCCTTCGCCAGACTCGTCGTCGAACTGGACCTCACGGGGTCCAGTCTCCGAGATGATCTCATCAGCCTGGGCGATCAAATCTTCGCGCTGGGCAGCCTTCGCTTTGCGCTCCTCGGCGATTTCCGCCGTGATCTTGGCGATGAACTTTACGTCCTTCGCATAGGGGCTCACCTTGGGGGCCTCTGGCGCAATCTTCTTCACCGTCTTCTTGGTGACCACGGTGGCCTTCGTGGCCGGAGCCGCGTTCTTTGTGGCGACGGCCTTCACGGCAGGGGCGACCTTCTTGACTGGTGCAGCCTTCTTTGTGGCGACGACCTTCTTGACTGGTGCAGCCTTCTTCGTGGCCGCAGCCTTCTTGACTGGTGCAGCCTTCTTCGTGGCCGCAGCCTTCTTGACTGGTGCAGCCTTCTTCGTGGCCGCAGCCTTCTTCGTGGCGACGACCTTCTTGACTGGTGCAGCCTTCTTGGCTGGTGCAGCCTTCTTGGTGGCCGCAGCCTTCTTGGTGGCCGCAGCCTTCTTGGCTGGTGCAGGCTTCTTGGCTGGTGCAGGCTTCTTGGCTGGTGCAGCCTTCTTTGTGGCGACGACCTTCTTGACTGGTGCAGCCTTCTTCGTGGCCGCAGCCTTCTTGACTGGTGCAGC
>JBAXAR010000160.1:0-3955 GCA_037142475.1 Actinomycetes bacterium | reverse complement strand
CATGACCCCACCGCACCCCTTCGAGTCATTGATCGGATGGCTGGCGGTCCCCGCGTCGCCTGACTCGAGGGCGCTCAAACAGGTCATCCCGGGAGCTTCTTGGCGGTGCAGGATCGGCTGGTTGACGAGAAACCCTCCGTCGATCCGAGATCCAGCCGACAGCATCTGCGCCACCACCTCGGCTTCGAAGCCCTGGGTCGTGAGCCACCGCAGATACGAGTCGTGGAGGTGGGTCGGGGGATGGCAGACCCCTGTTGCGGAGAGTTGAAGACCGGCGTGAATGAGGGCTTCGATGGTGAAGAGGGTCATCTGCGTGTCGTCGGTGAAGTGCCCTGGCGCCAGAACATCGGTGACGCCCGCCGCACCCAACGTCGACGAGATCACTGCCCATGATGCGAACTCATACGGCGCGCCAAGAGCATCGCCGACGGCACCGGCGAGGAGGCAGCCTCGGATGCGATCTTCAAGCTCGGGAGTCATGCGCCGACCCTACAGAACCGACTCAGCGTCGCTTCCATCGAGGACGCCGAGTTCGTTGAGCACTCAGAATCAGCGACGATGATCCTCGTCCTTGAGGACGCGGCGGAAGATGAGCAGCGGCAGAACCAAGACCGCGACCAGCGATACCAACCAGACGATGATCGTGGCGAGGACCCATGAGGTCACACCGGAGATCGAGAGCCCGCTGGTGAGCAACGAGGTCGCGACGAGGCCAATGAACGTCGTGACAAGCGCCACACTGCCCATGAGGGCGGGCACCCTTCGAAGAGCGATGTCGCGAAGCAATGGGGCAGTGACGACCTGGATGGCAGAGAACACACCGACGGCGATGAGGAAAGAAAGACCGGTAATGGATACCCCGTCAAGGACAAGGGCTGCGATCACGAGTCCAACTGCGTTTGCGACGAGACGAACGAGGGCTGATGCCAGAAGACGGAGCATGTCGCGGAACGTAGCAGCCAAACCGATTGCACGCCGGCATTTGTCGTTTCAATCAAGGGCCCCTCCCCGGACCCAGACCCGATCGCCTTCACGATCGTGCATTAATGAGGTGGCCGCTTTGAGACCGCTGAGCGACGCTCGACCCTGCGAAGAGCAATGAGACGCAGTGCTCCGAGAGGATCACGCGGGGATTGCACAGGTACGATTCGGATGGTGACCCAGAACCGCCTTGCCGGCGAAACGAGCCCCTATCTCCTTCAGCACGCCGACAATCCGGTGAACTGGCAACCGTGGGACGCCACCGCTCTCGCTGAGGCCGCCGACGGCGATCGCCCCCTTTTCATCTCTATCGGCTACGCCGCATGTCACTGGTGCCACGTGATGGCCCATGAGTCTTTCGAAGACCCAGTGGTCGCTGAGCTCATCAATCGTTCCTTTGTGGCCATCAAGATCGACCGTGAGGAGCGCCCGGATCTCGATCAGCTCTACATGACCGCGACACAGGCGGCGACAGGCCACGGCGGATGGCCAATGACAGTCTTCGCCACCCCTGATGGACGACCCTTTTTCGCCGGCACCTACTTCCCTCCTATTGAACGACACGGCCAGCCCAGTTTCTCGAAAGTCCTCCTCGCCCTCGAGGAGGCCTGGGGCACACAACGTGAGGCAATCGAAGCTCAGGCCGACGAGCTCGCCAAGGCGGTGGCGAAGGAGGCTGGATTTGTCGATGCGATCGCAGCCGAGGCGCTGGTCGATGATCTCGACCTTGACCGAGCACTTGACGCCCTGGTGGCTGATCTGGCCACGCGATTCGACGCCGAGCACGGTGGGTTTGGAGGTGCACCGAAGTTCCCGCGACCGAGTTACCTCGAAGCACTCTTGACGCACCATCGACGCACCGGTGACCCTCTCAGTCTCTCGATGGCCACGACCACGCTCGATGCCATGGCGGCTGGAGGAATCTACGACCACCTTGCCGGCGGTTTCGCCCGCTACTCGGTCGACTCGGAGTGGCGCGTGCCCCATTTCGAGAAGATGCTCACTGATCAGGCCCTTCTCGCCCGCTGCTACCTCCATGCCTTCGAGGTCACCGGTGAGCCCAGCTATCGCCAAGTCGTGGTTGAGACCCTTCGTTGGGTTCTCGACCACCTGGGCCTTCCTCACGGAGGCCTCGCATCGTCCGTGGACGCCGACGCAGCCGGGGTCGAGGGAAGCCATGCGGTCTTCACTCCGGCCGAGATCGCCACCTCACTCCAAGGAGTGGATGGAGCGTTGAGCGCCTCCGAAGCATGTCGCTTCTATAGCGTCACGGAGGAAGGCAGCTTCGAGCACGGATCGAGCGTTCTTGCTCGAGACCCAGCGCTGTCGCTTCTTCGCACCCCGGCAGAGGAAATCACCCGACGGGCCCTCCTCGACACTCGGGAGCGCCGGGCCCAGCCCGCTCTTGACGACAAAGTGCTTGTCGAGTGGAACGCCATGGCCGCGTCAGTCCTCGCCGAGGCTGCTGGCGCTCTCGGCATTCCTGAGTGGGGCGACGCAGCGAGACAGATCGTCACGAATCTCGATCAGAATCACCGATCGGCGGAGGGGCGACTCCTTAGGGCCGGGCGCGCTGGCCGCATGGCCCATCTCGCCATGCTGGGTGACTACGCGTGGCTGCTCGAGGCTCTGACGCGCCTCTTTGAACTTGATGGTGACGATCATTGGATCGATCGCGCTCACCTCGTCGCCGGAGACATGATCGCCCTCTTCCACGATGGACAGAGAGCGTCCGCCATGACGCCCGAGGTCGGGGCCGGATTCTTCACCACCGGCTCTGACGCTGAAGTCCTGCTCGTTCGAACCAAGGATCTCTTCGATGGGGCACTGCCCTCCGCCACATCCGTGGCTGCAACCGGACTCAGCCGACTTGCGCTGATCACCGGCGATACCGACCTGCTCGCAGTGGCAGACCGGACGGTGGCGATGGCCACCAAGATCCTTCGGAGCCATCCCGCTGCCGTGCCGGACCTCATCTTGGCCTTGGGCCTTCTGCGCTCTTCTATCGAAGTTGCAGTTCCGGGACCGGCGGGGCCCCTTCTTGATGCTGCCCGAGGGAGCTTCATCCCGTTCTCGGTGATTGTCACCGGATCATCAGAGTCGACGCCACTCTTCAGGGATCGGCTACCTGGGTTTGCCTATGTGTGTCGCCATGGGGTCTGCGACCTGCCGAGCTCGGAGCCCGATAGCGTGAAGGAACAGGTCGACCGAGCGGTCGCCCGCTGAGCTCCGATGCCACCATCCCACCGCCCACTCGACCTTGGTCGCTCCAGTTCCTCAACCGGGTCAACAAAGGATCTTCTTCACTCCCTTCCGGCGCGCCGGAGGCTCGAACTGCGCGGTGGCGAAACCCTTCATCTCCTCGTCCTCGGAAGTACCTGGAATGATTCGATCTGCATCGACCTCGCTTCAGGAGCTCTGGTGAGGCTGCGCATCCCATGGCCCGAGGACCATCCACCCGACCTCGCAGCGTTCGATGTCGTTGAAGCGACACTTGCCGATTCACCCGAGGTCGACGACCTCGCCCAACCGGAAGCAGCCACCGTCAAAGGCCTCCCCCGGCAGATCGGCACCCTGCGCGGCCGAAGTGTCCGAAAGATGCTCCAACGACTTCAGGCCCCGATTGATGGACCGCTGCTTGGGTTCCGGGGCCCGTCAGCCCCGTACTGGGAGTTCAACGGCGACAGGCCTTCGGCGGCGTTAATCACTGCCAGTCGAGGTCCCCAACTGTTGCGCCGCCGTGATGATGGCACCACATGGGTTCGATTTGGATGGGAGAGAGACGATGTCTGGCTCGAATGCGCAGATGCGCATGCCTCACGATCACTTGACGCTGCGAGGCGAGAGCTGCTCGCGGGCAAGGATCTCGCTACCGCCCTTGGGTTCAAGCCGCATTATCTCCTGACGGCACTGAACAGCCCTGTCGAAGGCCATTGCTACAAGATTTGCGTCGCCATCCTGCCCAGAGGCTAGC
>JBAXAR010000159.1:0-4084 GCA_037142475.1 Actinomycetes bacterium | reverse complement strand
GAGGGCCGTTGGCGCAGTCTGGTAGCGCACTTGCATGACACGCAAGGGGTCACAGGTTCAAGTCCTGTACGGCCCACTCCTCACCAACATTCCGAGAATCTCGATTCTCAAAACCCAGCTCTCCCTTGGGGTTTCGTTCTGACCAGCGGCTGAAAAGCTCGCAAATCGGCTCGAATGTTGGCAGTTTCCGACGAAATGTTGGGAGCCATCCTCTGCTCTGCACTGTGCTGCGGAGCCCCGCACACCCCTGTGGTGAACCCGTCGCGCCCTTGCCGTTGATGTGCAGGTGCAGCGCTGCCCTGGGCGCCGTCACCGCAACGGCCAAAAAACTTGCTGGCAGCGATTGCGCACGCTGTCGTCATGCTCACGGTCGCCTCTCGTCGGGGTGCCCACTCCCTGGCAAGGAGCGAACTGATGGCGAGTGAAACCAAGTACCTAAGTCGCAAGGACGCAGCCGCCTTGTGCGGTGTCCACTACGACACGATCCGACGGGCGGAGAAGGCTGGCAACCTGCCGAACACCCGTCGAGTTGGCCAGGGCGAAGGCGCGGTTGAGATCCCCGTCTCCGACCTCGTGGCCGCCGGCCTCCTCGATCCACTGTCCGCCGAGGGGCCCGTCGAGGTGATTGCACAACGGACCCGGGTTGAGCGGGAGCTGATCGAGCTTCGACAGGAGCTCGCCATCGAGCGTGAGCGCTCCGAGCAGCGCGAGGCCCAGCTGGACCAGGCGTATAGCGAGATCGCCTTCCTGCGCACCCTTTGCACCGCGCGGGTGGCGTGATGGCGAAGAAGATGACCGGGAGCGTGACCCGAAAAGGCAACCGTTGGCGTGCCAGCGTCCCTCGGCTCGCCGACCCTTCTCGACGCTGTGAGGCCCTGTTCGAGACAGAGAAGCAAGCCCGAAGCTGGGTTGCAGCTCAGCTCAGGCGCCGCGGTCTTGGGCACGAGCCGGAGACGCCATCTCGAGTACCAGCCAGCCGAGCCAAGACCAAGGGGCCGAAGCCAGACAGTTTTGAAGATGTGGCACGTAACTGGCACCACGAGCGTTACGTCGAGATGTGCCATGGCTCCGCCGATCGCATGGTCGACGTCCTGCGAGACATGGAGCTCCATCTCTTCGAGCCCTTCGGCTCGCTGTTCGACCTCGACTTCACCGATGGCCGGGCGCTGATCAAAGACTGGCTGCGGGTCATGTCGGGGAGACCAGCACTCACTCCTGGGTCACAGCTGACGCCGGGACCTCACCCATATGAGGCCAAGATCGTCACCGGCACCCTGTGGATCCTGCGCAGCGTGATCGCTCACGGTCGAGCGCGCGGCCTGGAGATCGCGTCCTACGCCGACGGCGAGTCCATCGCTGCGCTCGAGCCCCGTGGGAGCAAGAAGCGCACGGCACCACTTGTCTCGATGGCGGAGACCGCCCAGATGGCGGCGCACATGCACGTGATCCATCAGCTGGTGCTGTGGCTGCTGCGCCTTGGGGGTCTTCGGATCTCGGAGGCCTATGGCCTCAAGGTCTCGAGCTTCATCGTCGATAAGGACGGTGATGGCTACCTGCTGGCCGGAAGCCTCGGAGGTACCACGATGCGTGAGCGTGATGAGTTCGATGGGGTCACGACGACACGGTTCAAGAAAGAGGGGAAGTCGGACGCAGCGACCAGGCTGATTCCGCTGGCCAGACCCTTGACGACCTTGATCGAACGCATCATCACGGCGTACCACGCCGACGAGGAGGGGCTCATCGACCCTGAAGCTCGACTCATTCCGACGGTCCAGTCGGAAGACGGCGGTCAGGCGGCCTTCCGGCAAGCACTCCGGGAGGCGTCCAGGGAGATCAGCATCGGAGGAGGAGACCTCGAGGACGGGATCAGGGCCCACGACCTTCGTAAGGGCTTCGCCACCGATCTGGCCTGGGAGGCCGAGCTCGACGAGCTGGTTAAACGGCGGGTGCTGGGACATCGGGCCGGAACGGACGTGTTCAGCCTCGTCTACACGCTTGATTCACGCCTCAAGAAGCACCTCAGCCCGGCGGCGAAGGCCATCGAGGCCGAGTTGGCCGGCGTCCTCGATGACCTGGCGGTCCCAACGGCCGTCAGACCCGTCTACGCCAAGGAGCGCGACGGTGTGGACGTCCGGACCGTTGACGAGCGGCTCGAAGACATGGGGTGGCAGGTCGCGCCCGAGGAGGACTGGATCAATGTCGAAGAGGCTGCTGGCATCCTCGGGCTATCAGAGGCCTCGACCCGTCGGCTCATGGGCGGCGCCATCCCTGCTGTCAAAGGGAGCAGGGGCTGGAGGACCACGGTTGAAGACACGCTGCGGTTCCGGGATCGCAACGAGGACAAGTGGCAGATCCGGGACGTGGCTGAGGCGGCTGGAGTCTCCTATCAGCGGGCTCACCGGCTCATGGAGCACCTTGGCCTGAAGCCAGGGGTGGATGCCCATGACCCGAGGATGCTGCTGCTCACTCGAGAAGACGGCGATCACTTGGTGGCGATGCTCAACTCGTATCGGGATCTCTGGGGCCGGGCGGTCTCTATCGGTGACGCTGCCTCACGTCTCAATATCTACCCGTCAACCGTCCGGCGCCTGCTTGATGGAGGCCAACTCGAGTTCGACCCGGAGACCGATTCGAGTGGCCACAAGTTCGTCACCCTGGCGTCCATTGAGGCCGAGCTGGCCCGTCGCTCGGGTAGGACGCGTGGGCTTCCCTTTTGCCGATTCACTGAGCTGACGGGCATCGACGATGAAGGGATCAAGGCTCTCATCAAGGCTGGAATCCTCGAGCGGTATCGAGACGACCGCCTGGCCAGCGCTTCGGTCAAGGCCTGGGCGGCGGGCTACCGGCCTGAGCTTCTCGAGACATTGGCTTCGTCCGGGTGCCTCAGCGAATGACCAGCTCATGCGGGATGTCGTGGCGCACCAGCGCCACTTTCCCCTCAAACTCCTGAAGCCCTCGCAGGCACGATCGTCGAAGGAGCGACACTCGAATCGGTGACAGGCCTCGGGGCCACCCTTGTGTTGAAACCATGCGGAGTGACAGTCGTCGTGGGAGTGATCAGAGACCGGGATGAGCGAACGTTTGGGCATGACGTGGGTCTCTAATCGCCCGAGATCGTCGAAGACTCTCTGGCTGCACCTCGCAACAAGAACTCGAAGATCGAGCCCCGGAAATCATTGCTGGGTAAGGAGACCATCGATTCCGGCGTTGGTTCACCTGACGCCGCTTCGCTGGATCCTCTACTTCGCAGTCGCCGAGACCTCGATAGAGGAGGCGCTCATCCCCGCTGCGTTCACGGCCCGGATGACGAAGTAGTACGTTTTGCCCTTCTTGGGCGAGTTGGCGCTGTACTTGAGGGAAGTGACCAGGCTTGCGTTCAAGGGTGTTGGCGACTCATGTCCGGCGCTCTTGCCCATGTAGATCTGGTAGCCGGTGATGGTGCTGCCGCCGTCCGATTTCGGCACGCTCCATTTGAGGGTCACCTTCTTCGTTCCGGCAGCGGCCTTCGGGCTCCTCGGTGCGGTGGGGACGGTTCGAGGGGTCAGGCTGACTGGGTCCGAGGCCTGGCCCGCTCCCAGGCTGCTGATCGCAGTCACGGTGAGCGAGTAGGCCGTCCCATTGGTCAGACCGTTCAGGGTGACCGAGTTCGTCGAGGCGTCACGAAGCCTGGTGACAGAGCTTGAGCCGACGGTGGCGACGAGCTTGTAGAAGATGATGGGTGCATCACCGGCGGCTGGAGTGCTCCAGGCCACCGCCACTGAGCCATTGGCTGCTGACGAGGAGGAGATGGTCGGGGCTCCCGGCAGCACTGCAGTCGGGGTCAAGCTCGCCGGGCTCGAGGGAGATCCCGCCCCCAGGCTGCTGACGGCAGTGACGGTGACCGAGTAGGTGGTGCTGTTCGTCAACCCGGTGATCGTGGCGCTGAGTTGGCTGGCGGGGACCGATGTGGTGATTGCTGGACCGCTCGGCGGGGCAACGGCGACCGAATACGAGGCGATCTGGCCATCGCCAGCGCTCGGAGTCGTCCATGCCACCGCCACTGAGCCATTGGCTGCTGACGAGGAGGAGATGGTCGGGGCTCCCG
>JBAXAR010000158.1:0-4201 GCA_037142475.1 Actinomycetes bacterium | reverse complement strand
GTCAATGAAGTCCCAGTTCAAACAGGCTGATAAATCAGGAGCCCCGGTCGCCATCCTGATTGGGCCAGATGAGATGGCCTCTGGGTCCGTTACCATTCGAGCGTTAAGAGACGACCGGGAGCAGATGACCATCGCCATCGATGAGCTTCTCGCACGAGTCCAGCAGACAGGGGAATTTCTGTGACGAATGGTGGCCAGATGGCGAGGCGCTATGAGTCGACGGCCATGAGGGATACGCTCTGCGGACATGTCGGGATCGACGACGTGGGACGTACGGTTCAGCTGTGTGGTTGGGTTGGCCGACGACGCGAACACGGTGAACACCTTGCTTTCGTCGACCTTCGAGACCACTCCGGAGTGATCCAGTGCGTCATCGATGGCGCACATGAGGTTCGCTCGGAATACGTCCTTCGCATCACAGGAGTGGTGCGCCACAGGCCAGAGGGGACGGTCAACGATCGGCTTCAAACCGGGATGGTTGAGATTGGTGACTGCCACGTCGAGGTTCTCGCAGCGGCTGAACCTCCACCCTTCGGCCTGGACGATCGCGCCGAGGTCGACGAGCAGATTCGCCTTCGCTATCGCTACCTCGACCTTCGTCGGCCTCGGTTACAACGCAACCTACGCATTCGGGCCTCGGTGAACCGAGCGATTCGGGCAGCCATGGATCGGCAAGGCTTTGTCGAGGTTGAGACGCCGATTTTGTGGGCCCCAACGCCCGAAGGTGCGAGGGAGTTTGCTGTCCCGAGTCGCCTTCATCATGGCAGTTTCTATGTACTGCCCCAGAGTCCACAGCTCGCCAAGCAACTCCTGATGGTGGGGGGTCTGGATCGCTACTACCAAATCGCTCGCTGTATGAGAGATGAGGACCTGCGGGCCGATCGCCAGTTTGAGTTCACGCAATTGGATCTTGAAGCTTCATTCGTTTCTCAAGATGATGTGCTGGCGTTTGCCACCGAAGCGGTCCTCGATGCCGCTGAAGCGGCTACGGGAGTCCGTCCCAGCGAGATCCCATCGATGACCTGGAAAGAGGCGATCGATCGATTCGGGAGCGACAAGCCCGACCTCAGGATCCCCGTCGAGCTCGTGGACCTCTCGGAACTCTTCGAAGGTTCCGAGGTTCGGGCCTTTTCAGCGCCCATCGTCAAGGCGCTTGTTCTGCAAGGGCGATCCGACATGACGCGCTCGCAACTCGATTCCTTGACCGATCGGGCCAAAGGCCTCGGCGCCAAGGGTCTCGCCTGGTTCCGAGTCGCCATCGCTGATGGTCGAGTCACCCTTGATTCGCCGCTTGACCGTTTCCTCTCCGACGACGAGCGTTCGGGCATCATCGAAGCGACCGGAGCCGTTGATGGGGACCTCGTCCTGGTCGTCGCAGACGAGTGGCGCCAGGCCTCCGAGGTACTCGGATCCCTGCGCTCGCACTTACTTTCCCCACCGGTGGGTGAGGGACCCATGCGCTACGTCTGGGTTGTGGATTTCCCGATGTTCGACGGGACCGATGCCCAAGGGAATCCGGCGGCAGCCCACCACCCCTTCACGATGCCCCATCTCGAGGACCTCGAGCTCCTCGAGTCCGATCCTGTCTCCGTGAGAAGTCAGGCCTATGACCTTGTTCTCAACGGGTGGGAGCTTGGTTCCGGATCAGTCCGGATACACAGGGGCGACGTCCAGCGGCGGGTCTTCCGCGCCCTTGGCGTTAGTGACGAGGACGCTGAGAATCGCTTCGGTTTCCTGCTCGGGGCATTCCGTTACGGAGCACCTCCGCATGCCGGATTTGCCTTTGGCATCGATCGCCTCGTTGCGATCTTTGCGGGGGAGGAGAACATTCGCGAGGTGATCGCCTTCCCCAAGACGCAGTCGGGCACAGACCTGATGACTGGAGCGCCAACTCCGGTCTCGCCGACAGCGCTGCTCGATCTTGGCATCCGGGCGATTCCGAAGGAGTCGTGAGCGAGGACCTCTTCGCTGACGCCGCCAGCCGGCGTTTGGCGTCACGAGGTCCATTGGCCGCACGACTACGACCTTTTTCTCTCGATGACGTAGTCGGTCAGCCTCACCTGGTCGGCCCCGGCGGGGCCCTTCGCGTGCTCGCCGAGAGCGATCGTCTCACCTCCGTCATCCTCTGGGGGCCACCGGGGTCAGGCAAGACCACGCTTGCGAGGATCCTCGCCGAGGCATCGTCGAAAACCTTCGAATCCCTCTCCGCAGTGACTGCTGGCGTTCGAGATGTGCGTGACGTCATCGATCGAGCTCGACAGCGGCTCGGTGAACACGGAACAGGGACGGTTTTGTTTCTCGACGAAGTTCATCGGTTCAATCGGTCGCAACAGGACCTCCTCCTCCCATCGGTCGAGGAGGGCCTCGTGACATTGATTGGGGCGACAACCGAGAATCCCTATTTCGAGGTCAACGCCCCCCTCCTCTCTCGCTCAACACTGTGGCGCCTCACCGCACTCGATGCATCGGCGCTCGAGACCTTGGCCAAACGCGGACTTCAAGCGGAGGGGGCCGAGGCCACGGATGAAGCGATTGAGTTGCTCGTTGAAGCCTCCGACGGAGACGCACGCGCCCTGTTGACAACTCTCGAGGTAGCCATCGCCCTTGCCAAAGCACGCACAGAGCCCGGCGAAGCCGTGACGGTGGAGGGCGACACGGTGGCGAGCGCCCGGGATGGACGAGTACTCCACCAAGGACGAGATGAGCATTATGACCAAGTCAGCGCTCTGATCAAATCGATTCGCGGCTCAGACCCTGACGCGGCGCTCTACTGGCTAGCTCGGCTCCTCGAGGCGGGGGAGAGTCCTCGCTTCATAAGTCGGCGTCTCATGATTCTTGCCAGTGAGGACATCGGAATGGCCGATCCGATGAGCCTCGTGTTTGCGGAATCTGCCGCACGAGCGGTCGAGGTCATCGGCCTTCCGGAAGCGGCACTCACCCTCGCTCACTCAGTCGTTCACCTCTCCCTGGCGCCCAAGTCGAACAGCGTCACCCTCGCCCTTGCGGCAGCCCAGAGCGATGTCCGAAGTGGTCCCTTTACTTCCGTGCCCGCACACCTCTGCGATGGTCACTACAGGGGGGCCGAGAATCTCGGTCACGGAGTCGGGTATCGCTATCCCCATGACGATCCTTCCGGGTGGGTTCGACAGCGATACCTACCCGACGAGCTCGGGGAGCGCCGCTACTACCAGCCGACCACACATGGTCGCGAGCAGACAGCCCGCCGATGGGTCGATGAAGCGTCCTCAGATGGCCCGAGCGCTGAGCCGGAGGTCGGGGATCACGACCCCCGGTAGGCTGTTCGGATGGATGCCACAGCCCTGAGGCGATCGTTCTTAGAGTTCTTCGCACAGCGTGGGCACGAAATCGTGCCATCAGCGAGCCTGATACCCCACGATCCCAGCATTCTGTTCACCATCGCGGGCATGGTGCCCTTCAAGCCCTACTTCTTGGGCGAAGAACCAGCGCCTTGGCCGAGAGCTACCAGCGTTCAGAAATGCTTTCGGACCGTCGACATCGACATCATCGGGACCACCACCCGGCACTGCACCTTCTTCGAGATGCTCGGGAACTTCAGTTTCGGCGATTATTTCAAGCAGGGCGCTATTGAAATGGCCTGGGACCTCGTCACCGAAGTCCTCGGTCTCGACGGAGATCGAATTTGGGTGACCGTCCACGACAGCGATGATGACGCTGAAGCGATCTGGCGCGACGTGGTGGGAATCGACCCATCTCGGATCCAGCGTCTCGGAGACGACAATTTTTGGAGAATGGGTGACACGGGACCGTGCGGCCCCAGTTCGGAGATTTTCTTCGACAAAGGAGAGGCCTACGGCGCTGACGGAGGTCCTGCCCACGGCGGCGAAGAACGATTTGTGGAGATTTGGAACCTCGTCTTCATGCAGTTCAATCGTGATGGCTCTGGCTTGCTCCACGATCTTCCGAAGACCAACATCGACACCGGTGCTGGCCTTGAGCGTTTGGCGGCCATCCTTAGCGGGACCGATTCGATCTTCGCCACAGATATCTTCGCTGGCCTTCTCGATGCAGCACAGAGCATCACCGGGCGGTCCTACGGCCTCTCTGAACTTGACGACGTCTCACTCCGAATTCTGGCGGATCATGGCCGGGCGATGACGATGCTCGTTGCAGACGGCGTCCTGCCATCGAATGAGGGTCGGGGTTATGTCCTCCGACGCAT
>JBAXAR010000157.1:0-4317 GCA_037142475.1 Actinomycetes bacterium | reverse complement strand
CGTCGCTCACGTGGGCGAGCCCGGAGCAGTCAGTGGCCAGGGCTGGGTGCGCTCGAGCTCGAGACCGACGTCGAGCAGGATCTGCTCGGCATGGTGACGGCCGATGACCTGCAAGGAGACCGGGAGGCCCCGCACGGTGCCGGCCGGGAGGGCAATGGCTGGATTGCCGGTGGTGTTGGCGGGGATTGTCAATGCTCCGTTGTTGCCCAGGGCACGACCGAAGCCGACTTCTTCGACGAGATTGCGACCATCAACCACAGTGCGCATCGGGCCGGCGGCATCAAAGGCGACGTCAGGGTTGGTGGCGCACATGATCAGGTCCGCTGAGGCGAAGGCGGTGGCCATGGCGCGCACAGAGGCGTGTCGGAACCGCTCGACGGCGAGGAAAATGTCGAGGCCGTAGCGCTCAGATGCCATACGAGCGCCGAAGCCCATCTCTGGACCAAGGTCCTCAGCACAGGCCGGCCACCGATCGCCGAGGTCACCGAGCACTGATGCCGCTGACGAAAGCGACCATTCCCAGCCGCCTTGGGGGAATTGGACGTCAACGTCGACCCTGGTCATTCCCGAGGTGGCAATGAGCCCAGAAGCGACCGCGTCGATCTGGGCGGCGACATCGTCGGCCACGATGGCCGATCCGAGGTCGAGCAGGACGAGGACCTTCAACGCGCTGAGGTCGGTCGAGCCGAGGCCGGCTTCAAAGCTCGGAGCGGCCGGAAGGCTGAAGGGGTCACGCTCATCGGGCCCGGCAGTCACGTCGAGGAAACGGGCGGTGTCGCGAACCGAGCGGCTGAGACAGCCCCACACCGAGGTGAGAGGTTCGAAGGCTGACTCGGTGACCTTGGGGATTCGACCGAACGACGGCTTCAGGCCGACGAGGCCCGAGAACCCGGCGGGGATTCTGATCGAGCCTCCGCCATCGGAGCCACTGGCCAGTGGCAACAAGCCCCCCGCCACGGCAGCTGCCGACCCCCCGGAGGATCCACCGGGGGTCGCCGAGGTGTCCCAGGGGTTGGTGGTCGTCCCATGGAGTCGAGTCGAGGTGAAGTTCACACTGCCGAACTCGCTCGATGTGGTCTGGGCCACGAGGATTGCCCCCGCGGCCCGGAGGCGTTCGACCATGGGGGAGTCTGCATCGGCGATCTCGCCGGCGAGGGCGAGCGACGCCTCGTTGGCGGGCCAGCCCGCCACCGGGTCGAGCTCTTTGATGCCGATGGGGATCCCCCCGAGCGGAAGTGACGTGTCGGCTGTCTCGGCTGAGCGCAGTGCGGCTTCGGCGTCGAGATGGCTGATGGCGTTCAGGTTCGAGGCCTCCATGGCCTCGATGGTCGAGCGGACAGCCTCGACAGGAGAGAGTTCCCCCTTGCGCATCGCATCGTGGAGAGAAATTGCATCAGTGAGCCAGGGTGTGGTCATGGCCTGACGCTAGCGATCTGGCGACCTCGACGCATGACGTCGAACTGATCTCGCCGAAGCCGGCGTGGGTAGCCTCGGGGAGGTGACCACCATGGAGGAGAGCACGGCGGTGACCTTGTGCATCGATATCGGCGCCACTTCGACCAAGGGTTGCTTGGTTGACGAAGCAGGAGTGGTGGTCTCGACGACGGTGTCTCGGCGCACCACGTATCCCCTCGCGCCCGAGGGCCTGGTCGCCACGATCACGGCAATCGCAGAGCGCCTCGACAATGCACAGCGAGTGGCGGTGGGATTCCCTGGCATGGTGCGAGGGGGCCGGGTCGTCTCGGCCAGCAACCTTGCACGCGAAGCCGGGGTGCACTCGGCGGTCAGTCGAGATCTCGTGGCTGCCTGGTCAGGGTTCGATCTTGCTGGCGCCCTGACCGAGGCACTGGGTCTCGAGGTTCGAGTGGCCAACGACGCTGATGTTGCGGCGCTGGGCTGCTCGCAAGGAACCGGTGTGGAGCTCACCGTGACGCTCGGTTCTGGGGTCGGGACCGGTCTCGTGGCCGATGGCCACTTGATGGCACACCTCGAGTTCTCCGAGATCACGCTCGAGGGAACCGACTCGCTCGATTGGTTTCTTGGTGAAGCGACGAGGCGGGACCTTGAGGCAAGCGAGTGGGATCGCCGGGTGGCCGTGATGCTCCGGCATCTCGACGCCATCATCGCCTTTGACTGGTGCTGGATAACAGGAGGCAATGCCCGTCGTCTTCGACGCGATGCACTCGGGGATCTCTTGGAGCGCGTCACGGTGATCGCAGAGCCAGTCGGCCTCCTCGGTGGTGTCCGGCTCTTCTCGGAGCGCGAATGCCACACCGATGACGGATGACGTTGGTCGCTGAATCGTTGGCCGACCGCCGTTCAGGCGGGGGTTGGCTCTGCGGGGGAGCCGCTCAAGGGGTCGCCATCTGCGGCGGCCACCGCAGCGGCGGCGAGGACCGTGGCGGCCACCGGTAGACATCCCTCGTCGATGGAGAAGCCTGGGTTGTGATGCATCCCACTCGAGCCGTCAGCATGGCCCGCGCCCACAAAGAAATACGAGCCGGGAATTCGATTCAGGAACTCCGAGACATCGTCGGAGGGAGTGATCGGGGGCATCGTGAGCACTGAGGCGGCACCCACTGCCTCGGTCGCCACGGAGCGAACGAGCTCTGTCATGGCGTGGTCGTTGACGACTGCGGGGCCGTGGTCGCTGAACGAGAGCGACATGGTGCAGCCCGTTTCCTCAGCGGTCTCTGACAACAGGGTCTCGAGGCGGCCGAGGGCGGCTTCGCTCTGAGCTGGGGTGAAGGTCCGCAGGGTTCCCTCGAGGTGGGCGTGGGCCGGGATGACGTTGGGGGCGGTCCCCGCATGAAGGACGCCAGCGGTGCACGAACACGAGGTGCCTTCGAGAGACATCCCCTCGACAACGCCGCCAAGACGGGTCGAGAGCAAGGCGGCGGCGATTAGGGGGTTGGCACCCTCGGTGTAGGCGGCACCGTGGCCACCGATGCCATGGACCTCAATGCGAAGGGCCCGCACGTCGGACATCGTGATGCCACTGCGCACGCCGACGAGACCGGTGGGGAGGATCGAGACCACGTGGCACCCAATCACGGCGCTGGCATCGAGACCATCGAGGACTCCGCCCTCGATCATGGCTTTGGCGCCGCCGAGTGCCTCCTCAGCCGGCTGGAAGAGGAAGACGTAGCGGCCAGGGAGATCCTCGGCCCGTGCGCTGAGGACCGATGCAGCCCCAAGCAGCTGGGCCACGTGGGCATCATGACCACAGGCGTGCATCAGGCCCTCGACGCTGGACACGAACGAGGCGTCGGACTCCTCCTCGATGGGAAGGGCGTCGATGTCGGCTCGAAGAATCACCGTGCGACCAGGCCGACCTCCATCAAGCGACCAGACGGCTCCGGTTTCAGTGGGGCAGAAGAGCTGTTCGAGGCCAAGACCCTGAGCCGTGGTGTTAATCAGGGCGGTGGTGGCAGTCTCGGCGAAGCCGAGCTCTGGCTGGCGATGCAGTGACCGTCGAATCTCGACCATGGTTTCGAACTCGGCCTGGGCGAGGCTAGTGATCTCGGGAATCGTTGGCTGAGCCACGGATCGGATCCTATGGCTCCATCGGGGAGACTGTTGGGTCGCCGAGCACGCTCGATTCGCTCTCCACGGGAGCGTCGCTCAGCGCCGAATCGCTCGGTGCCTCGTCACTCGTCACGGGCGCTGGGCGCTGTGGCCTTCGTCGAGGACTGCTGGTGGCTTGTCGAGCCGCATGGGCGGCGCGGACACGGGGCAGGCCGAAGCGGACGTAAAGCGCCGAGGTGCCAGCCAACAGTGCGATCACGCCGATCGGAGCCAGAGAGAAATGACCGGAGGCCTTGGGGTCGGCCAGCCCGGTGGCGAGCGCAAGCAGCGTGAAGATCACAAAGCCGGCGGTGGCGAGTGGTTTTCCGGCAATCACTCGGAATGGACGGTCCCTGGTCTCGACGCGCCGAAGGATCAGCATCGAGAGCGAGGCCAAGGCGTAGATACCGGCTTCGAGGGTGGCCCCCACGGCCACCAGCAGAAGCCATTGGCCAGTGGCGAAGATCACTGCGGCCAGGACAGCCGAGACGATGGCCAACGTGCTGACCGCCATCCAGGGTACGGCGGCCAAGTTGAGCCGGGCGAAGCCTCGAGGCAGGTTGCCCTCACGGGCGGCGGCGTAGATGAACCGGGAGGCGACGAGAAAGCCCCCGTTGAACGTGTTGAGCGCCGTGAGCACGGTGATCGCCAGCATCCAGATCTCTCCGAGTGTTCCGAGAGCGGCCTGGCCGAGGAGGAGCTGGGGATAGGCACTGTGGTGCAGATGGCTGAACGGCACGAGATGGGCCA
>JBAXAR010000156.1:0-4431 GCA_037142475.1 Actinomycetes bacterium | reverse complement strand
GTGGTGGCGCCAAACTCACGAACATCGTCGAGAAAGGCGCTGGCCGAGAAGCGGGGGCGAAGAGCAATCGAGGCGCCGACGAGAAGGGCCGGTGCCACCAGCGCCATCAACGCATTCCCATGGAAGAGCGGCATCGGGCAGTAGCAGACGTCCTGGCGGGAGTAGCCATAGGCCGGAGCAGCGATCTCGGCGATGCTGGCCAGACGACCCTGGGTGCAGCGAACCGCTTTTGGTTGCCCGGTGGTACCAGACGTGAAGAGCAGGAGCAGCAGATCGTCGTCTTGGGCGACATCAGAAGAGTCCTCGTGGGCGCCTGTGGTGAGGCTCGCCGAGCGACGGGATGCATCACGGGAATGAAGGATCTGGTCGGGGCTCAGCCCCGTCGGGGCGCCGGCGAGCAGGACTTCGCCCTCATCATCGGTGATGACGAGCTGACAGTTGGTCCGATCGATGTCCGCCCCAAGCGCCTCACCCCGCCGAGTCGGGTTGATGCCGACGACGGCCCAGCGAGCGCGAGCTGCGGCAAAGAGCCAGAGCAAGTAGTCCGCCCCATTCGGCATCAGGAGCCCAAGGTGCGGTGGTCCATCACGTTGAATCCCGCGGAGCCATGAGGCTCGCCGGTCGGCTTCGACGAGGACCTCGTCCCACGACAGCGACAGGCCTCGCTCGACGAGACCTGGGTGCGTGTCGCCCCTTCGGGCCTCCAGTAGCGACGCGATGGTGGTCACGGAGCGGGTCGTGCCAGCGATCGGTCGATGCGTTCGATGCTCGGAGCCCCACACAGAGCCATCGTCCGACGCAACTCGTGGGCGAACCAGGTCAGCATGCCGACCACCCCCTCCTCGCCACCAGTGGCGAGAGCCCACAGGATTGGACGGCCGAGGAGGACTGCTTGGGCTCCGAGGCTGAGTGCCTTCACGACGTCACCCGGGGTGCGGACGCCGCCGTCGACAAAGACTTCGCCTCGACCATTGATGGCGTCGACAATCTCGGGCAGCACGGTGGCGGTGGCGGGTGCATCATCGAGTTGCCGGCCACCGTGGTTCGAGACGATCACTCCGGCGGCCCCGGCATCGATGCAATGTGCAGCGTCGTCGCCTCGGGCGACACCTTTTGCCAGAACCGGCAGGCCCGAGATCTCCGCCAGCCAGGCGACGTCGTCGAAGGTGATCGAGGGATCGAACTCACGACTGACGACCGCCATGAATCCATGGCTCTGCGCATGAGCGGCATGCTCGTCAGCCAGATTTGGAAGCGCCAAGTTGTCAGGGAGGTGGACGCCACCGCGAATCTCACTCGACCGGAGACCTGAGACCGGTGCATCAACGGTCAGCGCCAGCGCCCGGTATCCAGCCTCGACAACCTGCTCCACCATGTCCCGAGTACGGCCTCGGTCTTTGAGGATGTAGATCTGCATCCACTGAGGTGCTCCACCACCGGCCTCGGCAACGGTGGCGAGGGGGGTGTTGGAGAGCGACGAGAGGGTCATGACCGTGCCGCACCGTGCTGCTCCGCGTGCCGTGGCGCACTCGCCATCGGGTGTGGCTAGGCGCTGGATGGCTGTCGGGGCGATCAGAACAGGGAGTTCAACCTCGTCGCCGAGCACCGTGGTTCGAGTCGAGATCTCTGAGACATCAACGAGCACCCGGGGGTGGAGCTTCCATCGGCGCCAGGCTTCGATGTTTTCCACCACAAGACGCTCTTCTTCAGCCCCTCCCGAGTAGTAGGCATAGGCCATCTCCCCGAGTTGTTGGCGGGCGTCGTTTTCGAGGGCGGCCATGTCGAGATCGCTCGGTGGCGGCACAGGGCCTGCACCGAGGTCGTGAGCACTGGCAGGATAGGGAGGCATCAGCCAAATCGTAGGCTGATCAGAGAGCCTGGACACTCGACGTGTCGGGCGGACGGGGAGGTCCAGTGAGGTTCACCTACGCGGAATCCATGATCGATCCTCAGCTCTACCCAGCGCTGGCCGAGGCCGCCGAAGACGCGGGCTACACCTCGATGGTCGTTCCGGACAGCATCTGTTATCCGCTCGAGGCCGATTCGAAATACCCGTTCAACCCTGATGGCTCTCGTGAGTTCCTCGAGGACAAGCCATTCATCGAGCCATTCAGCCTGATCCCCGCTTTGGGAGCGGTCACCGAACACCTTCGCTTCATCACCTTTGTCCTCAAGCTCCCCATCCGGCACCCGGTGCTGGTGGCAAAACAGGCGACGAGTACCGCGGTGCTCACGAATGGACGGCTCGGTCTCGGAGTCGGAACGTCCCCGTGGCGGGAGGACTACGACATTCTCGGAGTCCCGTGGGAGCGTCGAGGCAAGCGGATGGACGAATCGATGGAGATTCTCCGCGGCCTGATGGCCGGCGGCTTCTTCGAGTACCACGGTGAGATCTACGACGTGCCCTCGATCAAGATCTCCCCAGTTCCCGCCGAGCCGATCCCGCTGCTCGTCGGTGGTCACGGCGAGCTCGCACTCCGTCGAGCGGCGATCATGGGCGACGGCTGGCTCCACGGTGGTGGTGATCTCTCTGAGCTGCCGGGCATGATCACTCGGCTCCATGAGCTCCGTCGTGAGCACGGAACGGACCACAAGGACTTCGAGATCCACGTCATCTCAACCGATGCCTACAGCCCTGATGGTGTGGCCCGGCTTGAGGAGGCAGGGGTGACTGACGTGATCGTGGGATTCCGCTGGCCGTATCACGTGGGCCCGGACCCTGAGGAGATTGGGACCAAGCTCTCGGCACTCCGGCGTTTCGCCGATGACGTGATCAGTCGGGTTGCCTGATCCTCCGTTTGCCCTGCCTCCCTCGAAGTGGCAATGATCAAGAGAAGCGTCAGGTTGACGCGAGAGACAAGGGGTACCCATGGGCGACGTTCTGACTGCCAGAGAATTGGGACACATGTCCCGAGAGGCTGTGGCTCGCAAGGACAAGGATGGATGGCTGGAGATTTTCGCCCCGGATGCCATCGTCCAGGACCCGATCGGCGTCTCGCCCTTCGACCCAGACGGGACCGGACATCACGGCCGTGCCGCCATCGGGAAGTTCTACGACGAGGTGATCTCCTCGAGCGAGAAGATCACGTTCGACATCCAGTCCTCAACACTGTGCGGCAATGAGTGCGCTGACGTCGGCATCATCAAAACGTGGCTTGCGGGCGGTACTCATGTGGCGATCGTGCACTGCGTGTTCACCTACAAGACCAATGGCGATAATCATCTCGCCAGTCTGCGGGCCTACTGGGAGTTCGACAAGACCCAGCTCGTTGAGGCTTCAGAGGTCGAGTAACCCTGCTCAGGCAGTCAGGATGATCTTGCCGAGTTTGGCGCCAGCGGCGAAGCGTTCGTAGGCGGCCTCCGCGTCCTCGAGTCGGAATGACTCGAGGATCGGCACGCCGACCGAACCGCTTTCAAAGAGGGCGAGAACATGGTCGGAGACCGCAGAGGCCACAAGTGCCTTGTCAACCCTCGAGCGCGCCCGGAGCGTTGAGCCACCGATTGTTGCGCGGGATCCCATGAGGCCAAGCAGGTCGATCTCCATCCTGCTGCCGCCGCCGATTCCAATGACGACTACTCGAGCGCCAGTCTTGAGGGATCCGAGGATTCCTTCGCCGAGGCTGGCGGCACCGATGAGCTCAAGGACCACGTCAAAGGGTCCCTGGGCGGCGGCATCGGCGGGGGCTACCACCACGTCGGCTCCGAGAAGCTCAACTGCCTCATGGCGCGCAAGGTCACGCACCGAAGCGGTGACATGGGCACCGATGGCCCGGCCTAGTTGCACCGCGGCAGTACCCACGCCTCCAGCGGCGCCGGTGACCAAGAGCCGATCGCCGCTCGACAGGTGGCCTTGGCTCACCAGAGCGTCGAAGGCGGTGGAGAACGCTTCGGGAAACCCCCCGGCGCTTTCGAGACTCACGGTTTCGGGAACAGCAAGAAGGTGGGTTTCGTCGATCACCACCTGCTCGGCTTGGGCGCCACCCCCGACCACGGCCATCACTCGGTCGCCGATGTTCCACTTCGAGACTTGCTCGCCGAGACTGATTACCTCCCCTGCCACTTCGAGGCCCGGGATATCAGAAGGGCTTCCAGCCGGAGCGGGATAGAAGCCCCGTCGCTGGAGGAGGTCAGCGGCGTTCAGGCCAGCAGATCGCATGGCGACGACCACTTCAGTGCTCCCGGGAATGGGATCGGGGCGTTCCTCGATGCGGAGTGCTCCGTCGTCAATGACGAGGGCCCTCATCGGTTCTCCCCGAAGAAGTCAAGGAGTGCTTCGATGACTGGTGTCGCATCCTCCATGGGACCAGCGTGGCCCACGCCAGGGATCTGAACGAATCGGCACCCGGGGATGGCGTCGGCGACGGCACGACCGAGATGGGGTGGGGTCAGCAGATCGTGCTCAAAGGCCATGACCATGGTCGGGACCGAGAT
>JBAXAR010000155.1:0-4450 GCA_037142475.1 Actinomycetes bacterium | reverse complement strand
CAGATCTAAGCACTGCGGCGAGATGCTCGAGACCTTGGGGTTCGAAAGGTACTCGTCCTTGCCGTCGGTGGCGCCTTTCACTCCCCCCTCATGGCGCCAGCGCTCCAGGACCTTGATGATGCGCTGGCGTCGGCTGAATTCCTCGAAGGGCGGTGTCCGGTCGTAGCCAACGTGGACGGGCGTCTTCATGCGGGGGGCCATGTATGGCGGGGCCTGCTGAGTCGGCAACTCACCGAGCCAGTCCTGTTCGCAGACTCCGTCACCGGCATCGGAGACGCCCATCAGGTCTTCGTGGAGTTGGGGCCTGGTGGCGTGCTGGCCGGCCTCGTCAAGAGGATCACCGAGACAGCCGCCACCCTGTCAATCGTGCAGCCCAGTGATCTCAAGGGTCTGGAGGACCTCAGTGACTGAAGTACAACGTGTTGTCGTTGTTACCGGTGCCAGCCGAGGTATCGGAGCGGCGTGCGCTGCCGCCTTTGCTGCCTCTGGAGCACAGGTGGTCGGCTTGTCGCGCTCTGAGGTTGCCTCAAGCGACTTGATTGATCACCGGTCAGTGGATCTTCTTGACGCCGCTGCCGTCGAAGCCGCCTTCGACGGCATCGAGAACGACTACGGCCGGATCGACGTCCTCGTGGCCAATGCGGGGATCACCAAGGACCAGTTGAGTATCAGGATGAGCGACGATGAGTTCGCCGAGGTCATCGACACCAATCTGACCGCGAGCTTTCGCGTCATGCGACGGGCACTGCGCAGAATGGTCCGGCAGCGATCGGGATCCATCGTGGTCATCTCCTCAATCGGGGCCTTGATGGGGATTCCGGGTCAAGCGAACTACGCGGCGGCCAAGGCCGGCTTGATTGGTATGGCCAGGGCAATGGCGCGCGAAGTGGCGTCACGCAGCATCACGATCAATGTGGTGGCACCGGGCCTCATCGAGACCGACATGACGGCCGCATTGGGCGAGGGGGCTCTCGGGGGCCTCACCAGTCAGGTGCCCGCAGGTCGGATGGGCCAAGCGAACGAGGTGGCAGCCGTCGTTGAGTTCCTGGCGTCGCCTGGGGCCTCGTACATGACTGGAGCGATCGTGGCAGTTGACGGCGGATTAGGAATGGGGCTCTAGACACCAGCTCGCTCGGGAGAGGCGCTACCCTCGAGCGAGCGGCGCAGGATGCGCCTCGACCTACGACAAGGAGCAGCGGTGAGCGACGACGTGAATTTTGAGAAGTTCAGGGCCTGTGCTGTCGAGGTGCTCCAAGTAGCCCCCGAGGCGATTGTGCCTGACGCTTCATTCGCTGAGGATCTCGATGCCGACAGCCTTGACCTCGTGGAATTGATCATGGCTCTTGAAGAGGCATTCGACATCACGGTCGAAGAGGATGAGCTTAAGGACGTGGGGACTATTGCTCAGGCCTACGCCCTGGTTTCCGCAAAACTCTGATGCATATTGGCGAGATCGGTGGCCAAGCAGTCATTGGCCGGCGGGTCGTCGTAACCGGGTTCGGTGCGACGTCGTGCTGCGGCGTGGGGGCCCAAACTCTCTTTGACGGACTTCTCAACGGTACTTTTGCCGAGGATCGTCGCATCCCTGACTTTGACCCGGCGAAGTACTTGGGTCCGAAGGATGCCCGTCGTGTGGACCGGTTTGCTCAGATTTCTCTGGCAGCCGCACTTGAGGCCTACGAGCACTCTGGCCTTCGTGACGTTGATCCCGATCGTTCAGGGGTGGTCTTCGGCACGGGCATCGGTGGGTTCACTACGTTGACCGCACAGGCTGAGGTCCTCGCTCGCAAGGGGCCAAGTCGTGTGTCGCCGTTTCTCGCCACCATGATCATGCCGAATGCAGGGGCTGCGCAGATTGCCATGAAGCTGGGATTTTGTGGCCCGGCCGAGACCGTCACCACGGCGTGTGCGGGCGGAACGCACGGCATCGCAGCGGCGGCTCGGCTCGTTGCTTCTGGAAGAGTCGACGTTGCCGTCGCTGGAGGCGGTGAGGCGGTTATTGACCCCCTGACCGTGGCTGGATTCGGGAATATGACCGCCCTGTCGACTACCGGAGTCTCGCGACCGTTCGACGTCGACAGAGACGGCTTCATTCTCTCGGAGGGTTCTGGAGCCTTGATCCTGGAAGATCTCGATCATGCCGTCGCACGGGGCGCCACGATTCATGCTGAGATCCTCGGCGCTGCATCGACTGCCGATGCGTTCCATATCACCGCCCCTCGTCCTGATGGGGCGGGAGCTCGACGTTGCATGGAGCGGGCCATTATCGATGCAGGTCTGACGATCGATGCCATCGGGCACATCAACGCCCACGGGACATCAACACCTCTGAACGATCTCGCTGAGGGCGTGGCGATCTCCTCGCTCTTTGGTCCCGACGGACCTCCTGTGACCTCGGCAAAAGGTGTCACCGGTCATTCCCTTGGAGGGGCCGGAGCGGTCGAGGCCGTGGCATCGATCCTGACAATCACGAGTGGGACGATTCCCCCGACGATCGGTCTCGAGAATCAGGACCCTGAAATCCACATCGACGTCGTCACGGGCCGTCCACGACCCCTTGAGCGTCGAGTCGTCCTGAGCAATTCGTTCGGGTTCGGAGGCCACAACGGCTGCCTCGTGATTGGTGCCTATGACGAGGCGTCGATCGCCTGACGCAGTGACGCAATGAATCGGCCTGCTCCTTCGGGGCCCTCGCCCTCGAGGAGGCGGCGGACGAGCGCCGATCCAACGATCACGCCGTCAGCGACAGACGCCACTTGAACGGCCTGGTCTGGCGTCGAGACGCCGATCCCGACACACACTGGCGGTGAGCGGTGCTCTCTGATCTTGGCGACGACCTCACCAGCCTCGTTGCCCAGGACGCTCTGTTCGCCAGTTACTCCCATACGAGCGACGGCATAGACGAATCCTCGACTGCGTTCGCACAAAAGGGCCGTTCGCTCGGGTGGTGTGGAGGGAGCGACAAGGA
The DNA here is from genome assembly GCA_037142475.1 of Actinomycetes bacterium. Classification (GTDB taxonomy): domain Bacteria; phylum Actinomycetota; class Acidimicrobiia; order Acidimicrobiales; family RAAP-2; genus CAIUMH01. The sequence goes on along the minus strand of JBAXAR010000155.1, from coordinate 1,482 downwards.
GAACGGTGTCAATCCCCGAGCTATCGGCAACGTCAGCCCACGGTCCCAATTCCTCAAGGCTGAGATCGGGGACGATCGCTCCGGAAATACCCGCGTCCACGGCGGCCCCTGCGAATCGCTCGTGGCCGAGGTGGGCAATGACGTTGTAGTACGTCATCGCCACAAGAGGAACGCTGAAGTCACGACGGGCCAACTGCGCCAGCGCGCTGATCGCCGTGGTTCCCCTCTCGAGACTCTTGACGCCTGCAGCCTGTATCACTGCTCCGTCGATGATGGGATCAGAGAAAGGTAATCCGATCTCGACGGCATCCACCCCCGCCTCAATGACGGCCTCGACTGTGTCGAGCCAGTTGTCGTCAGTTCCTGCCATCAGATAGGCGATGAGAAGCGTGGACCCGTCCGCGACCTTCTCGGAGAGCGACTGCGTTAGGTGAGGTGCCCCCATGATCAGGCCTCGCCCCGGAGAATTGCTCTGACCTGTGCGACATCCTTATCGCCCCGACCGGAGAGATTCACAAGGACCGTCGACCCCTTGGGAATCTCGCCTCCGGCTTCTCGGATAATCCATGCGATGGCATGCGCCGTTTCGAGAGCGGGAATGATTCCCTCTCGTGATGCGAGGCGCTCAAGGGCTTCAAGCACCTCAGCATCACCAGCGCTGACGTATCGAGCGCGCCCCGATCCGGCCAGGTGGGCATGTTCGGGTCCGATTCCCGGGTAGTCAAGGCCGGCAGAAATCGAATGCGCTTCTTGGATCTGACCCTGATCATCTTGGATGAGTTGTGAGCGCATGCCGTGGAGCACTCCCGGAGAACCGATGGAGATCGCCGCTCCCCCGGCTGCCTCGACGCCGATGAGTTGAGCGCTTGAGTCAACGAAACCAGCGAAGATGCCGGCGGCGTTGGAGCCTCCTCCAACGCAAGCCACCACGAAATCGGGAGTGCCGACGCCTGAGGCGTCGAGCTGTGACGAGGCTTCGTCGCCAATGATTCTCTGGAATTCACGCACCATGTACGGAAAAGGATGCGGACCCATGACCGACCCGAGGCAGTAGTGCGTGGTCTCAACTTCCGAGACCCACGTCCGCATTGCTTCATTGACGGCGTCTTTCAACGTCCGACTTCCCGAGGTCACCGCTCGAACATCCGCCCCAAGGAGCTCCATGCGGAACACGTTGAGCTGCTGGCGCTGGGTGTCGACCTCCCCCATGTAGACCGTGCACTCAAGGCCGAGCAGTGCCGCTGCCGTGGCAGATGCGACCCCATGCTGGCCTGCCCCCGTCTCGGCGATCATCCGGTGCTTCCCCATCCGACGGGTCAGGAGCGCCTGTCCGATCACGTTATTGATCTTGTGGGATCCAGTGTGGGCGAGATCTTCTCTCTTCAGCAGGAGGGTGATCCCAAGTTCTTCGGAGAGGCGCCCACACCTCGTGATTGGCGTTGGCCGGCCTCCATAATCACGCAAGATGGAGCGGTACTCGGC
>JBAXAR010000154.1:0-4455 GCA_037142475.1 Actinomycetes bacterium | reverse complement strand
CTCTTCACGTGGCTCTGGGTGGTCGGCAGCATTGGGACCATCGTTCTTCTCGTTGCGATAGCCCTCATTGCTCGACGGGCCGAGATCATCCGAGACCTTGCGACTGCGACTGGGATTGCCCTTGGATTCTGTCTGGTGATTCGGGTGCTCTTCGGAGCAGATCTCGGATTCCCCGAGACGCAGTCGACCAAGTTCGTTGGGGTGAATCTCGACTTTCCTACACTCCTGCTTGCCACTGCTGCGGCCGCCGGCCTCGTGGCTTTGCCCTATCTAAGCCGGAATCTCCGACGACTCTTCGAAGCGACGCTGATCATCTCGATTCTCACGGGCCTCGTTCACGGAGCTGGGCTGCCCTTTTCGCTTCTTGCGTCGGTGATCGTCGGATGGGGCGCAGCGGCATCCACGCACCTTGTCTTCGGATCGCCAACCGGTATTCCATCAGTGGCCGATGTCACTGCGCTCCTTGGTGAACTCGCCGTCTCGGTTGAGGACCTCGCCCCTGTCCCTCGCCAGGATTGGGGTCTCGCCCGCTTCGTGGCCAACGGCCCCTCGGGGGAGCAGTTGCGAGTCTCGCTCTATGGCCGAGATGCTCAGGAAAGCCAGCTCTTCGCCAAGCTGTATCGAACGATCTTCCTTCGCCAAGATGTTGGCCCGTTCGCCCTCACTCGAACTCAGCAACTCGAGCATGAGGGCTATTTGACACTCCTCGCATCGTCTGCCGCTCCGGGGGGAACCTCGACGATGGTGACTTCAGGAATTGTCGGTCCGTCGAACGATGCTCTTGTGGTCAGCGCGTCGCCTCAGGGCGCGACCTTGGCGGATCTTGTCGAGGGAGGTGTGCCAGTCACGGACGCGCACCTCAAGGCGCTTGCTGATGGTCTCGGCCGCCTTCGCTCGCAGCGGATCGCCCACGGGTCGATCGATCTCAATCACGTGGTGATTGCTTCCGACGCCGCGGTCTTTGTGGACTTCGATCGCGGTGTCAGCCACGCGTCACAGATCGCCCTTGACCATGACGTGGCTTCCCTCATGGTGGTTCTGGCACTCGCTGCCGACTCGAAGAGAGCAGTCGCAGCAGCGTTGGCGTCGCTTGGCCCCACGACGGTCGCCGCTGCGCTTCCCTACCTTCAAGACGTGGCGTTGCCCTCTGGGCTGACCTCAGTGATCCGCAGACGGCACAGCCATGCCCTGCTCAAGGAACTCCGAGAAGCCGGGGCGACCGGTGCAGGGGTCGACATCCCAAAGCTTGCCGAGCTCCATCGGGTGAGTTGGGTGAACCTGATCTTGGCCGTGGGGACCTTGATCGGAGCCTGGGCGCTGATTGGTGTCCTGCTTCACGTCGCTCAGGCAGCATCGACCCTGGCGGGAGCCAACTGGTTCTGGGTGGCGATGACGGCCATCGTCAGCCAAGTCGCCTATCTCGGTTCTGCCTTCGCAGCGTTGGGATCGATTACCTCGGCGATCCCCTTGGGGCCGTTGATCGCCCTCGAACTGTCAAACACATTCAGCGGCCTAGCCCTTGGTTCACCGGCGGTCCTCGCTGCTCGAGTCCGGTTCTTCCAGAAGCACGGGATCGACACCACCATCGCTGTCAGCTCGGGCGTCCTGGTCTCCACAGCGTCATGGATTGTGAAAGGGAGTTTGTTCCTGGTCAGCATCCCGTTCGCCATCGGGACGATCCACTTCTCAGCGCTCCTTCATCCCTCGAACGCGGCGAGCTCGTCAGGAGCCACCAACGAGATCATCATTGTCGTGGTCATCGTGCTGGCGGTGATCGGGGTCCTGATCGGAGCGGTCTTCATGGTCCCGAGGCTTCGCTCGCTGGCAAAGGAGCAGATTCTGCCCCGCGTGGGCGAGGTCGTCAGTCACTTCAAGGTCCTCGCCGGACGACCGGCCAAAATCCTTGAGATCTTCGGGGGAATGCTGTTGGCCCAGTTGGTGATTGCCCTCGCCCTCTCGGCGTCGCTGGCAGCCTTCGGCGAGCACCTCTCGCTGCCCGTCATCCTTGTGGTGCTCACCATCGGATCGATGCTCGGCGGCGTGTCACCGGTTCCCGGCGGGATGGGTGTCGTCGAGGCCGGCATGATCCTGAGTCTCAAGGCGGCCGGGATCCCTGACGATGTGGCGGTCGCCGCAGTCTTCGTCCAACGACTCTTCACTGCCTATCTCCCGCCGATCGCCGGCTGGTTCGCCCTCATGTGGCTACGACGCAAGGAGTATCTATGAGCCCATCGACCACGGGTGGCCTCCACGTCGTGACCCTCTGCACCGGGAATGCTGCGCGTTCGGTGATGGCCGGTGTCATGCTGGCCCAGCTCGCCGAGGCCGAGGGCCTCGCGCTCACCGTGACGACCGCAGGGACGCACGTTCTCGAGGGCCAGCCGATGGGGATGCGGACCAAGGAAGCGATCATCGCCATTGGTGCTCTGGATACCTCGATGCTGGGTCGTCATCGAAGCCATCAGCTCACGGCCGAAGACTGTGCGGCTGCGGACCTCATCGTGGCGATGGAAGCAGATCACGTTGCCTACGTGAGGCGTGTTCATCCCGAGGCGGCCGGCCACACGGCGACCATGCGTCGAGTGGTCACCGAGCTGAGTGATGAGGCCACTGGCTTCTCCACTCGGCTCGCTGCCCTCGACCTCCACGCGGTGGATCTCGCCACTGAGATCGACGTGCTCGATCCTGCGGGTGCCGATCAGCCCCGCTATGACGCCTGCGCTCTCGAGATCTGGGAACTCTCGCAAGCCTTGATTGCGCTCATGGCCTGAGCATCACAACGATCGGGCTGAGTCTCTGGCTCAGTCGGAGTGCACCGATCGAAGCCCCGCCCACATGAGCTCTGCCACCCGGCGAGCCATGAGGTCTGCTTCGTCCTGGAGTTGGGTAGCAGTCAGGCTGGCCTTGGTGCTGCTCCGCCTCGTCATCCACGCAATCGATGCCCCTTCGGCCATTCCGAGCATGCCCCCGGCGAGCACGATGCGATGCTCGGCGTCGAGACCAGCATCGATCAACGGGTCGATGGCGACCACGAGGGCTTGCTCGACCCGACGGACCGCTCGGCCAAGATCCTCGTCATCGCCGTGATCCCGATCGGTGAGGAGCCGGAAGGCGGCCTGATCTTCCACCATGAGCCGGAAATAGGCCTGCAGGCTTCGCTCGACGAGGTCACGAGGCCCCTGGGCACTGGCCGTGACATCGGCGAATGCCGTCAGCAGTTCATAGGCGAGGGCATCGACGAGCTCGAGATACAGCGCTCGCTTTGACTCGAAGTGTTGATAGACGACCGGCTTCGTGACGCCTGCGGCCTCAGCGACGTCGTCCATGGTTGTCGATCGATACCCACGATCGGCGAAGAGCGTGGCGGCGACGTCGAGGAGCCTCTCGCGACGTTCCTCGCCGGTTAAGCGCTTCGTCGCAGAAGACGATCGCGCCCCTGAGGCCTCAGAACCCATGAGGGAGCAGGCTATCGTCAGACTCCCTCGTCAGCGCTGATGACTCCCATCTCTCGCAAGAGGCGGGCAATTTCCCCCGGGAGTTCTTCGATGTCGAAGTGCCTGCGAGCGATGGCGTGGTTCCTCTCAAGGAGGCCCAAATCAGGCGCTATCAGCCACTTGTGGAGGTCGTCAGGCGAGTGTGGGTCGAAGAATGCAAAGCCGAGATCGAAGAGTTCGTTGGCGACGGGGTAGCGAGCGAGGGCAAGAGGCCGATGGTGGGTGACGGACTCGATGACGGGGTTGCCGAAGCCCTCCCAGGTGGAGGGGAGGACCACCACGTCGGCGGCGGCGTAGACGTCGTCCATGGTTCCAGGCCCCTGGCCCCGAAGGACCTTGGTGGTGGCGTCGTTCAAAATCGATTCGAGCTCAGTGCCAAATCGGTCCTCAGCAGCTGCAGTGAGCCAGTAGGTGGCGCCAAGGGCCTCGGCGAGGCGGAGACCGAGCGGGATGTTCTTCCGCCGCAGCGCCCGGGTGGGCTGGAGGACAACGCGCTCGGCGGCCGCAATGCCCATCTGCGCCCGGGTCTTTGCTCGATTTCCGAGTGGGGGATCCATGGCGAACCGGTTGTAGAGCACCGATGCTGACACGCCGTGCTCAGCGAGTTCCGTGGCACCAAGGTGGCTGATGGCCACGTGGCGCCATGCGTCGTCATCGGGAGGTGGACCGAGTGCGGCGGTGTCTTCTCGGTGCCAGGCGAGATCGTGGTGACGGAGGATGGCTGGCCGATGGCGGAGCGCCGATGCGACTGCGATTCCCGCAGCAGGATTCAGCGGAAGGGACAAGAGATTCTCGACAATCACCACGTCGAGGTTCGCCAGGGCCCGGTGCAGTGCAGCTTCATCGACCGGTCCATCGTGCTCGATGCCGAGGCCGCTGATTACCTCGACGGTGTCGCCATGACCCGCGCCGGCAATGCGATGGACCTCGAAGCCAAGGCGTTCGAGAGCCCACGCCCACT
>JBAXAR010000153.1:0-4456 GCA_037142475.1 Actinomycetes bacterium | reverse complement strand
GAGCGTATTGTGGAACGCTTCCATCATCTTCTTCTCGAGACGCTGGTTGACCTCGGCTTCTTCCCAGAAGTAGCCGTAGCGGTCCTGCACCCACTCGAAGTATGACGTGGTCACGCCGCCGGAGTTGGCCAGGACGTCGGGGATGATGGTGATTCCGCGGTCGAGGAGAATCTTCTCGCCCTCCGGCGTCGTCGGCCGCTGGAGCCACTGGGTCGGGCTCGCTAGTGACCGCCACTGGGCTGGGATCCGAGCCATCACCCCTCGCCCGCATTCGCATCTCCGCCGCTCGGTCCTGGATCCCCTTGAAGAAGTCAGATTCGACGATGCCGTCGACGGACTCCTTGCGTCGCCCGTGGTCGATCTCCACGCGCATGGCACGAACCTGTTCGCGCAGCTTCTTCTCTCGCAGGGCGACCTGCTCGGCCATGTGCATGAACACGCGAGTCAGCAGTCCGATGTCGTCTCGGGCCCGGCCCAGCTTCTCCAACTGTGCGGTATCCGGCTCTTCATCGGCTTCGATCGCCTGGGCCGCTGTCGTCAGAGCGCTGACAGGGCGCGACAGCCTGCGGGCCAGTGCGATGGCAGCGGCTACGGCCAGGATCGCCACAATGATCAGAGCGATCCTGGTGGTGGCAGCCAGCCGGTCGATCGAGGCCAGGAACACGCTGCGTGGTTCGATAATGACGGCAACTGCGCCGGTCTTGGTGGTGGACCAGGCCACGACCTGATCACCTCGACCGGCCAATGCGACCTTAGCGATCGTTCCTTTGGGCGACTTGGCGGCAGCCCGGGCGACCGAGCCGAGCCCGATCTGGTCCAGCGTCTTCCCCAGATTGCGCTGATCGCGAGCCGCCACGATCCGGCCGTGGTCGGCGAGGACCGCCTGGCCGCCGGGGATCAGAGGGCTCTGGCTGAGGGAGTACATGACGTCATCACCGCTCACGCCGATGCTGACCACACCCTTCACGGCTTCACTGGGCCTGCGGGCGGGTGACGCCACCGTGAACACGTAGCGGCCACTCTTGGCATCCGCCGACACTTCGCCTACTGCAGGCTTTCCGCTGAGGGCAACACCGAACCATGCCGTGCGGGCGTAGTTGCGGCCCACGGCGTCGGACGGGAAGCCCGAAATCACCGTTCCTTGCGCATCGACCACCACGATGTTGCGGACGTCGGGTGATGACTTGGCCGCCCCGAACGATGGCTCCGGGTTGGTCGCCGGACTATCGATGAAGGAGACGACATCTGGCGCGGTGCCGAACTGCTCGGCACGCTTGGACACGCCGTCGAGATACTCCCCGACCGCCGACGACCCGACGAACGCCGACCCGAGCGCGTTCGACAACTCGGCATTCTCCACTGCCATCTGACCAGCTCGGGTGGCGGCCACCGACACGATGGCCATCGGGATCAACGCCGCGGCCACCAGGGTCACGCCGATCTTTGCTCCGAGGGTCCAGTTGCGGGGATCTGCTTTAGCGAATTTCACTGTGGTTGAGAGTAACATTTAGCAGTTGGATGTGAACGACCAAGAGGGTGAATCGGCTCCATCCCGGTCCTCCATCGATTAATCCTTGCCGACAGGTCAGGCCGGTGTTGGCTGGCGAGGAACAAGGCCAGCCGCGACGTAGATGGCGTCGATTACCTCCATGGTCGAAATCGCGTCCCTGGCGGTGGTGGGAAAGGGAGTCCCGTCGACCACAGCATTGCGAAACGCCTCCATCTGAAAGGTATAGGTGGGAACTCGCTGGGCGTGCTCGACGCGTCGCATCGACCTGCTCTTCACCGTGATGCGGTTGAAGAACTGGGGACCGAGGGGATTGAACAGGGAGAGCGATCCCTTGGTGCCCGTGACCCGTCCCTTCAACTGAAAGAGCTTGGCCGACAGCAGCGAGCACTGCAGAGAACCAGTGATGCCGTTCGGGGTGGCGAGCGTGGCGGCCATGGCCCGGTCGATGTTTGCCGAGATGGTCTTGGCCTGAGCGGACACCACCGTCGGCTCCTCACCAGAAAGGGTGCGCCACAAATTCACGGCATAGCAGCCGATGTCCATCAGCGCCCCTCCGGCCAGGTCGAGCTGGTAGCGGATGTCGTGGCGGAGCGGCAAGGGGATGCACAGCGAGGTGTCGACGTGACGAACCTCGCCGATCTCACCGCTGGCCAGGATCTCGGCCGCCCGGATCATCATCGGGTGGTAGCGGTAGTGGAAGGCTTCCATGACGACCTTGTCCTGGGCGTCGATGACCTGGGCGACATGTAGGGCTTCGTCAGCGTTGGCAGCAAACGGCTTCTCGCACAGCACATGCTTGCCGGCAGCTATGGCCCGCAGAGTCCACACTCCATGGAGGCCGTTGGGCAACGGGTTGTAGATCGCATCAATGGCTGGGTCGGCGAGCAGGTCGTCGTAGCTGTCGTGGACGGTGCCGATCTGGTGCTTGGAGGCGAACTTCTGTGCCCGTTGTTTGTCGCGTGCAGCGATAGCGACCACTTCTACGCCGTCCGTGGATCTCGCCGGTCGGATGCAGGCTGCTGGAGCGATGCGCGCGGCCCCGAGGATTCCAATGGTGAGCGTCATGCGTGCACGGTATCGGGTCACGGCCAAGTGAAGGCGTGAACTGGGTCACGCCGTTCCTTCTTGAAACGAACGCCGCCCCAAAGCACACGTGGCCCAGGTGCCGATGCATGTTGTCGAACGCGTCTTCGTGCATCTCAATAGAGGTCGGAGGCGCACTCGACCAGGGCATCCGCGGCCGCAATTCCTGCATGAACGCACACGGTGATGTGGGCGTCTTCGACGTCAGACGGATGTCCTCGAGAGGCTCCCGCTGAGGTAGTTGGCTGGTCCTTGGACTCGAGTGCCATCTCTGACCAGTTCGGTCAGAACCGGATCCATCCGTCGGGTCCCCTCGACCACCTCTTGTTCACCGAGTTCAAGGACGTTCAGGTGGTTGCCCGTCCACCCAAGGACCGTGGCGCTCAACTGATCCAGCTGATCCACCCAGTGACGGTCACCAGGTTCGACAGCCGCGGAACGCACCACGAAGAGATCGATGTCGCTGGCGGCTCGCATGTCGGTCCGGGTGGCCGAATCGAATAACGCTGCATACGCGGAGTGGATCACCCAACCGTCGAGTTCCGCCCCGAGGCGCCTCAGAAGTTCATCGACCATGTGGGCGAGTTCGATCACGGCGGAGGCGGCGAGGTGATCGCGGTTCAGTTGACAGAGAGATGCCCGTCCCGCCCGGCGCTGCAGGACGATTCCTTGGGATACCAGGCGGTCGAGACTCTTGCGGATCCCGTCGACGGAGTGTTCACCGATGAGTCGGTGGATCGCTGGCGGGGTGAGTTCGCCATCCGCCAGCGCAAGGACCCGCAAAATGTCTCCATCGAGGGTGGGTGTGACGACGCGGAGGGGATGGCTCAGATCCATACTGAGTACTCTACGCGGATACCGATAATAGTCGGTATATACCGACTATTATCGGTATTGGGATAGTTCCGCCTGGCCCTGACCGGCATCGAAGCCGTCCTCTGTTACTCACTGTAAGTGGTCTGTCTAAGCCCAAATTCTCAATATCACTGCGCTGAGTAGCAGGAAGCCAGAAAATCTCATGTTGCGCGTGACAAATGCGTTCGCCTCATGCAAACTGCCGGGGCGAGGCTCGCTACCCATTGAACTGCAGCCAGGTTGTTGGCTAAATCTACAGAAGCCGAGTGACCGTACAGAGTGTGCGGGGGGACGTCCACAGGAGATACCGCGATGACACACACCCGAACCTTGCCGACACATTCGGCTCCACTCCGAACCAGGTTTGCCGTGGCAACGGCACTGTTCGCTGCCTCCTTGATTGGGGCGACTGGGATCCAGGTGGCAATCGACTCGGTTCCTGCGTCTGCCAATCCACCGGGACCGGAGGCGATTGTGGTCCAGAACATCGACGTCGGAGGAGGCGGGGCAATCTCGTCTGACGGCACCCATGTCTGGGTAGCTGCCAATAGTGGAATGGTCGATGAGCTCGATGCGCTCAGCGGGTCGCTCATCCAGTCGATCGATGTGGGTGGGGCTAACGGTCCAATCGAATCTGATGGCACCCATGTGTGGGTGGCGCACAATTCGAGCAGTTCAGTAACCGAACTCGATGCCGTCACCGGCACGTTCGTCCAGACAATTGGGCTCGACACCTCGATCACCGCTCTCTCGTCCGATGGCATCCATGTGTGGGTGGCGCACAATTCGAGCAATTCAGTAACCGAACTCGATGCCGTCACCGGCACGGTCGTCCAGACCATCGCTCTCACCGGGCATCCGAATGCGATCTTCTCCGACGGCACCGACGTGTGGGTGACCTCGCCAGGGCCAGGCACCGTCACCGAACTCGATGCCTCCGACGGCTCCGTCATTAGGACCACTTCAGTCGGCGGCCAGCCCAACGGCATCTCGGTCGGTGGCAACCAT
>JBAXAR010000152.1:0-4514 GCA_037142475.1 Actinomycetes bacterium | reverse complement strand
CAGATGGCGCTGCCGGTCGAAGCTCGAAAACGTTGGGGGTTGGAGGATGGAGGTGCCGTGGAGATCGCCGACCTTGGGAACGCACTTCTCATCGTGCCATCCGGACGAAACTCGCTGTCGGAACTTCTCCACCAGGCAGTCGAAGAGGCGGGCGGCTATGGCGCTCTTGTCGCGGAAGTAGCACGCGTCGAACCCGATCTGGCCTGAACGACCATGACGGGCGTCCTTGTCGACGACCATCTGCTCCTCCGACTACTGCTCGGTCACGAGCCTGATGCGCTGCGTTCACCTGGCGAACGGCTGTTCACCACAGGCCTCTGGTATCACCGCCTCTGCCGTGCGTTGGCCGGGCCATCACTCACGGGAAACCTGTCCCGCAGGCTGGGCGACGTTCCCTCCGCTGTGGCCCGAAGCACCATCGGTGCCGTTGTTTCGCTGCCTCCAGAAATCGGACTGCTATCGCTACGCGAACTCGGATGGCCGATGTCCGAGGTTCTCCACGCCGGCCATCATCTCAACCTTCTCTCCCTCGAAGCGCTGACGGCAGCCCGTTCGATCGGTGCCGTGATCTGTCTAGCCAGAGATGACCGGAACAACCCACTGTTGGCAGCGGCAGCGGCCATGGGCGTCGAGGCCCGACTGCTTCCTTGAGGCACCCGGTCGCACCTGAGTCACAAGACTTTCGGCCGGGTGCATCACAACTTCGTCAACCATGGTGCCGCCGACACCAAATGTCGAGATCAGCCCAACTCGGCTCGGCAACCACCCCTTGAACCCGTCGCCCATAACGTGCACGGTCCAAACGGGCCGGCGCCCCGCTGACACCCAAGATCGAACGATCGGCCCCTTACTTCTGGCACCAAGCAGATCTCCCTTCGAGAGGAGCACGCCTCGGACCCGGGAGCCAATGTGCTTTTTGCTCACGAGATGGTCACTCTGCGTGGTTGACGGGGACCGACCGTGCTTCCGGATCGCACGCTAGGAAACTCTTGGGCCTCACGGTACTTCGGTCCAGTAATTACTCGGCATCTCATGGACAGGTCCAGTTGACCAAGGCGATGGCCATGCACTGATCGGATGCTCCGAGGCACGTCCCATCCCCACGGAGAGTGAGTGGTGGCGGCATCGCCGTCCCATGTGTGAAACAGTGATTATCAGTAAACTCTTTTGATCATCACGCATTATTTTATCGTGGGGTTACCGAGCAGCGGCTCTCCACCCTCAAACGTCAAGCCAAATCGGCTGGCCTGGAACATCAAGGGGAATCACGCAATGAAGAACATGAGCAGGTTCATGAAACCGAAGAAGCTCTTGGGACTGACGTCAGTCATCTTGACCCTGACCATGGTCTTCAGTATCACGGAATTGACCAGATCTGATGCTACGGCGGGGGCGGCCGCGGTCAGGGCTGCAGGCGTCATCCACACCTACCCTTCCCATGGGTATTACAACAGCGATGTCGCCTCGGACGCCACGCACGTCTGGGCAGTGGATCGTGGAAACTGGGACTACGACATCGTTGGCAACGTCAACGAAATGAACGTCTCGGATGGTTCCCTCGTCCAGACCATTCCCGTAGGCAACCTCCCTTCCGCTATCACCTTGGATGGCACCCACGTATGGGTGTTCAACGGTGGAATCTATGGCGACTGGAATAATCCGACCATCACCGAGCTGAACGAATCAGACGGTTCGTTGGTCAGGACCATCTCCTTGAGGGGAATGGGCGTCTCTGGTGGTGGGGGGGGCGGTGCCTCGATCTCCTCAAACGGATCCGACGTGTGGGTTGACGGCGGCACGAATGGCGGCGGTGGCATAGGAGCTGGTGGTTTAGGCGGAAACGCTGTTCATATCGACGCGGCGACTGGTGCCGTTGTCGGGCACATCTTCCAACCCGACGGGAGTGGACCCCTGACGATCAACGGATCAACGTTGTGGATCGCCTACGGCGGTCACTTTGGACCAGCGCACCTCCAGAAGTGCGACGCCTCGACTGGTTCCATCCTCGACACGTTCGACTTGACGCCGTTGGTGAACAACCACACCGCCCTTGAGCTGCGAACCCGGACAACCGCCGTGATGAGCGCCGTCATGGCGTACGGATCGCATGTTTGGATCTCCCATGGCAGGCGATGGCTAGCCGAACTCAACGCTTCTGACGGTTCGGTGGTCGAAGACCTCGACACCGTGCCCGAACTGGGCAGCCAAGCAGATCCACCACTACGCCATATCTATACTAACGGAATCTACGTGTGGGTCGGATATGAGGCGATGGGAACCTGGGGAGTTGGAATTGTTTCGGAGGTCAGTGTCGCTACTGGTGCATTGATCACGAACATTCAGACGTACACGTCGGCAAGATTCCTCTCATGGGACGGTAACCACTTGTGGGCCCTCGGACCGAACGCCTTACCTCTCTGGGAGATCGACCCCGGGAACGCCCAAGTCATCGCCTTGGGCACCCCACCTAGCGTGGTGGGAGTAGGGGGTCCCGCATATACACCGACCACCACCGGAGGCGGGTCGTCGAGTCCAGTGATCGTCACATTGGATGCTTCGTCGACCGGGTGCGCCATGACCGGTGGAACTGTGACGTTCGTGTCGGTCGGCACTTGTGTGATCGATGCCAACCAGGACGGGGACGCCAACATGGCGCCGGCACCTCAGGTCCAGCAGTCGATCAGTATTCTGCTGTCGCCCACTCAGCCCACTATTGCCAACCTGCCCACCAATGCCGCATTGTTCGGCGCATTTACGGCGTCAGTGAGCACGGACAGCAACGGCGTGACCTCAGTGGCGTCCTCTACGCCGTCGGTCTGCACCGTTGATTCTTCGAACAACGTCAGCTTCGTGGGTATCGGGACGTGCACCCTGACAAGCAGTGTGGCCCAGAGCGCTACCTATGTGGCCGGGAGCGGTACACCCCAGAGCTTCGCAGTTGCCCTGGCAACCCCGACCGGCCCCACAATCTCCAACATCCCCACATCGACCCCGGTGGGTCAGTCATTCACTCCATTGGTGAGTACGAATAGCGACGGAGCGACCTCGGTGGCTTCGAGGACGCCGCGTGCGTGCACCATCGATTCCGGCGGTGTGGCGCACTTCATCCGGCATGGCCTGTGCACTTTGAGGACGTCGGTGACGGCCACCGCTTCCTATCAGGCGCAAATCGGGGCAAGCCAGAGCTTCGAAGTGCAGATCGTGCCGATCATTCGCTGGGTGAAGCCCTTGTCCATCCCCTATGGCACCGCACTTAGTGCTGCGCAACTGAATGCCAAATCCTCGGTTCCCGGCATCTTCACCTACACCCCGGACTTCGGCACCGTCTTGAACGGAGGGGTGCAGGCCCTGAGCGCCAACTTCACCCCGACCGACACGACGAACTACGTGGGTGGAACGGTCACCACGACCATCAAGGTCAAGGCTGCATGGTCACACACCGAACTGACCGTCACCAATCCCACCGCGGCCTACGGCTCCGAGAGCTCGACCGTCTTCGGAGTGACAGTTACCGGACCTGCTGGGGCACCGATCGTCGGTACGGTCAGCGTGAAGGTCGGATGGAGTTCGGGATGCACCATCACTCTGTCTAGTTCTGGGACAGGAACCTGCTCGCTCGGTGACGGCCAGTTGAAGCGCGGCAACTATGCAGTAATGGCCCTCTTTGTCCGGAACGGCAACCAGGTGGGCTCTCACTCTGCCGTGACGAATATTGTCATTACACCGTAGCGACTGACTATTGGAAGCCGGCCCGGTAGCGACGTGTCCAAGACACGTTCCTTCCGGGCCGGTTTGCGTTTTCCTCGGGAAGGATAAGGGGCCGCGAATGAGCGGTCTGGATCCAGGGCCTGGATTGGGACACGTCGTCATGGATGCCGAAGCCCCTGGCGGCGAACCCCTGCAGGTCCGTCTGCCAGAACGACCGGTTGCTGGCAGCAGCGGCCATGTACGTTGCGTACCGACTCGTCCCTTGAGCCAGCCGGTAACGGATGGTTCAGACGACTCCCGAGGCGGGTGCTTCACTACTTCGTGGCGTCGCGGTCACTGACACCAGGTATCGAAGCCCGTCCGCCTCAACTCGGCGACCAGGATGGCGTCGGTGCCCGGATCGGCGGCCAGTGTCTGTGCCGTAACCAGTTGGGGCAGGTCTGCGACCATTGGGGCCGGTGCCGGACCCCCTTCGCTGCCCGTCCCTTGAGGCAGCGGCATCTCGGCACGCAGAGCCGCCGTGTAGGCCGACGAGACAACTCCGTGGAAGCAGCCGATCAGATGCGCAGTCGTCCTGAGAAAGAGAATGCGCCGCAGTCGGTCGGCCTAGGGGAATGAGAAGAAGGGAGAGGCCATTGGCCTCTCCCTTCTTCGCACTTCGCACTATCAGTCGCATGCGATTCCCACTCTCCTTCGCATGCTTTGCCTGGATTCAGCTGCAGCCCGACGTCGTCCCGCAGCTCGAGCACACGTAGCAGGAGCCGGCCCGCTGCATGGCGTTGCCGCACTGGTAGCAGTAGGGGGCG
>JBAXAR010000151.1:0-4531 GCA_037142475.1 Actinomycetes bacterium | reverse complement strand
GGAGAGGTGCGAGAGCGGCCGAATCGGAGTCACTGCTAATGACTTGACTGGGGAAACCCGGTCCGTGGGTTCAAATCCCACCCTCTCCGCTCGGCGATTGGGCTGGCTGGCCGGCCCGGCCAGCCCAAGACCCGTCGCTTTCGGGACCTGAAATCGCTCTCCTCGTGGAGCCTGCTTCCCGATGCTGGTGCTCACGATGATTGGCCGTCCCATCGTTGCGGGTCTTGCCTCTCCGAGTCGAGCGAACTTGTCGATGGTCACAACTCATCGAGCAGGTGATCTCTCCGCCACGTCAAAGATCACCGCCTCCCGGGACACCGGGCAACTCTTCGACACGAAACTCGAAGGGGTGGTCATCCCACAGTGCATCGTGGCCGGAAGGCTCCTGATGGTCAGCCGAACACCGGCATCTCAGGAAGATCAGACTCCTGGGGGGCCCGCAACTGGTTGGTGCACGGTGCAACCAGTGTCGAGGCCGAGCACTTGGTTCAATCGGCCCATGCCGACCCAATTGGCGCAGCAGATAGAGAGATCGAGGATCTCGGCATCACTGAAGAGACGGCGAAGCCGACCCATCACTTCGTCATCGATGCTCAGGTGGTCCGTCGCGAATCGATCAGCAAATTCAACCGCCATTGTCACTCGTTCGTCGAGCTCGCTGAGATTGTCGGCGCGGACGGCGGCGTAGAGGTTCTCGTCCACCCCCGCCTGAACCAAGGTGGCATCGCGCCAACCAAGACAGATCTGGCAGTCGTTTCGCATTGCCACCCTCATTCGGGCGGCTTCTCGCACGCGAGGCGGGAGTTGACTCTTGTCGTAGACGGCGTCAGCCAGCGCGCCTGCGCCCACTGCCATCTCGGGTCGGAGCATCCAGACTCGATGCATCTCGGGACCCTTGCCTTCTGGAATCTCGATTCTTGCCATGGGCACCTCCCTCGCTGCTCCTGACGCTACGCCAAAGTGCTGGCCTGCAAACCGCCAAGGTCACGCCAGAACTAGGGCGGCCTCGGGCGGCCTCGGCCGCCCCGGGCGACAGAAAGATGTCACCGAGTAGCCAATCGAAGAGCAGCACATTGGTGCTGCTCTTCGATCGAACGGCTCGCGTGCGAGGGCGCCCTACGCTGGGGCTCGTACGTCGCTTCGTCGAAGGAGTCATTCCCATGCCTGCAGGCCGGTTCTGGCTCGAGACCCTCGGGTGCCCCAAGAACGAGGTCGATTCCGACAAGCTCGTCAGCCAGTTGCTTGCTGATGGCTATTCGGAGGCTGCCGATCCCTCGGAGGCGGATCTGGTTGTTGTGAATACCTGTGCCTTCATCGAGGCTGCGCGGGAAGAGTCCGTCGAGACAATTTTGGCGCTCGACGAGACACGAGCACCGGGAGCCAGACTCGTGGTGACCGGGTGCATGGCCGAGCGCTACGGCGAGGAACTCGCTGCGGCTCTTCCGGAGGTTGATCTCGTGGCGGGCTTCGGAGCGTCACTCACGGCGGTCTCGCCGACGAGGGTTGCCTTGGGGGTGAAGCCGGACAGCCGGGCTGACGCGTACCTGCTCGAGCTCCCGCGCACGATCGAGGCTGGTCCATGGGCCTACGTCAAGGTGGCCGAGGGTTGCGACCGCCGATGTGGGTTCTGCGCCATCCCATCATTCAGAGGTGACCAGCGGTCTCGCTCCGCACCTTCGATCCTCACTGAGGTTGAGGCGCTCGTCGGGGCTGGGACGTCCGAGATCGTGCTCATCGCTCAGGACTTGGCCTCATGGGGCCTTGATCGGAGAGCGGTTGGCGAGGAGATGGCCGTCGACGTGCTTGACCGAGCGGACTTCGGCATGCAGCCCCTGGTTGAGCTCGTCAATGAAGTGGCCAAAGTGGCCGAGCGGGTTCGTTTGCTCTACCTCTATCCCTCAGGGCTCACCGAGCGATTGATCGAGACGGTGCTCTCAACAGGTGTTCCCTATTTCGATCTCTCCCTCCAGCACGTGAGTCGCGCCCACCTCCGGCGTATGCGGCGCTGGGGCGATGGGGACAGGTTCCTCGAGCGAATCGCTCGCATCCGTGCTGCTGATCCGATGGCAACGTTCCGTTCGTCGTTCATCGTGGGCTACCCAGGTGAGACCGAGAGTGACCATGACGAGCTCCTTGCGTTCCTCTCTGATGCGCAACTTGATTGGGCAGGGTTCTTCCCCTTCTCCAAGGAAGACGGAACGTATGCGGCCACGCTGGAGGGTGAGATTCCAGCGGAGCTGGCGGCTGAGCGACTCGCCGAAGTCACTGACCTTCAGTACGGGATCACCGAATCGCGCCGGGACCTTCTGGTGGGGCAGACTCGGAGGGTGATCGTCGATGCGGTGGGGATGGCCAGGAGTGTGCACGAGGCTCCAGAGATCGACGGGATCATCGAAGTACCCGAGGACCTCGAGGTGGGCTCGTTCCTCGACGTGGTGATCACCGAGTCGCTCGGGACGGACCTCGTTGGTGAGCCGCTGCGAGCTGGCTCATGACCACCGAGGAGCGGACGACGACCTTTGGTGAGACGGCCATCATGACGCCCGCCAATCTGATCACCATTGGCCGTCTGGTCTTGACGCCCGTCTTCATCTGGATGGTGATGCACTGGGGCTCTACTTGGGCCACCGCTGGGGTCGGCGCCGCGGTGGCGTTCTCCGACGGCATCGACGGGATCGTGGCTCGCAAGATGGGTTCGACCCGCTCGGGAGCATTTCTCGATCCGTTGATTGACAAAATCGTGGTGCTGGCCTGCATGGTGACGCTGGTGCACGAGCACAAAATGTTCTGGTTGCCCGTGGCGATCATCGCTGTACGCGAACTGTGGATGAGCTGGTATCGAACAGTGGCATCGAAGCGCGGGATCTCGATCCCTGCTCGTAAGGCAGCCAAGATCAAGACAATCGTTCAGGACTTTGCCATCGCTTTTGTGGTCCTTCCTCCCACGGCCAACCTCGGCTGGCTCCATGTGGCCACGATCTGGGCGGCGGCAGCCCTGACGGTGTGGACCGGAGCCGAGTACTACCTCGATGGGCGGCGGGCCATGGCTGAAGCAACGCCATGATGAGGAGCTCTGCATGAGGGTGGAGATCGTGGCCATCGGGACCGAGCTGCTCCTGGGCCAGATCGCCGATACAAACTCGGCGTGGCTCGGCGAGAACCTCGCGGCCGCTGGTATCGACAGTCACTTTCACCAGGCGGTGGGGGACAATCACTCACGAATCGTCCTCGCCCTTCGGACAGCATTGGCCCGCTCGGATGCAGTGATCGTGTGTGGGGGTCTTGGGCCCACGCAGGATGACATCACGAGGGCGGCGATCGCCGAGGTGATGAACGTCGACCTTGTGCTCGACGAGGAGATCGTTGCCACCATCGCCGAGATGTTCACCTCTCGGGGTCGGGCGATGTCCCCGAACAACAAGCTCCAAGCCGAGGTGCCGGTCGGGGCATCGATCATCCCTCAGACCAGAGGCACGGCCCCAGGCTTGATCTGCCCCTTGGGGAACAAGGTGATCTACGCCGTCCCTGGGGTCCCCTACGAGATGTCCGACATGTTCGAGCGTGGAATTCTCCCTGACCTCCGGCGTCGTATGGCCGAGTCAGGCGAGGACGTTGCCGTGATTCGGTCACGGGTCCTTCGGACCTGGGGCACTTCGGAGTCGGGCTTGGCAGAGGCGGTCGGCCAGCGCTTTGAGCATCACGAGGCTGGGGGTACCGGTCTAACGGTGGCCTTCCTTGCCTCCGGAATCGAGGGCATCAAAGTCCGCCTCACTGCCAAGGCAGCTGATGAATCCTCGGCTCTTGCGTTGCTCGATGCCGAGGAGGGTGAGGTTGTGGCAGTCATCGAGGCGGCCTTCGGCCCGATTATTTTCGGTCGGGATGACGAGACAATGGAACACGCCGTCGCCGCCCTCCTCCTCGACCAGGGCTTGACCCTCGGTGTTGCTGAGTCGATCACCGGTGGGCTCATCGCCAGTCGGTTGGTGAACGTGGTCGGAGCAAGCGCCTGGTTCCGCGGCGGGATCGTCAGTTACGCCACCGAGGTGAAGCATTCGCTGCTCGGGGTCCCTGCCGGTCCCGTGGTCTCGCCTGCCGCAGCGATTGCGATGGCGGAAGGAGCTCGAGAGCAACTCGGCTCCTCGGTGGCAGTTTCAGTGACTGGCGTTGCTGGCCCTGATCCTCAGGATGGGCAGCAAGCGGGGACCGTCTTCGTCGGCGTGGCGATCGAGGGACGCCCGACCACCACCGTTGAGTTGGCCTTGCCGGGGGATCGCCCGCGGATCCGCCAGTACTCGGCCATCTCGGCACTTGACGCCTTGCGACGAGTTCTCCTCGCCGACCGGTGACCAGAGCGGTCGCCGGATCCTTTGAGGAGGCGATCGTCGTTGACTGGTCGGCGGCGGCATCTCCGACGACCGGTTCTGACAGCTGCTGGATCGCTCACGGTGGGCTCGAATTGGGGGCGCGCACCAGCGTGACGAATCACGCCACGCGTGCCGAGACCATGGAACGCATCGATCGGCGAATCGAC
>JBAXAR010000150.1:0-4611 GCA_037142475.1 Actinomycetes bacterium | reverse complement strand
GCCTCTCCGAGCCCACGTGAACCTCATTCCGCTGAACCCGACTCCCGGCTATCTCGTCCGCGGGACCCATCCGAATCGCGTGACCGAGTTCGCAGCCGGCCTCGAGGAGCGCGGGATCACCACGACGGTGCGTGCCACGCGTGGGCGTGAGATCGATGCGGCCTGCGGGCAGTTGGCGTCTCGCTCGTCGGTAGCGCTTCGCCCGCAACGGCGATCGATCGAGTGGACCCCCGAAGCCGAGGACGCCATCGAGCCCTTCACCCACGCAGGAGGACCGGAAGAATGACACGGACGCAAGAATCGCTGCAGGCAGCCTTTGATCTCGATGGCAAGGTGGCCATCGTCACGGGTGGTTCACGTGGCATTGGACTGGCGATCGCCGAGGCGTTGGCGTCGTGCGGAGCCTCGGTCGTGATCTCAAGTCGGAAGCCTGAGGCGTGCGAGGCGGCCGTTGAGCAGATCACGGCCAGTGGCGGACGGGCGCTCGCTGTTCCGGGGAACATGGGTGATCTCGCCGATATTGAACGGCTGGTGGGCTCGACCGTCGATGCGTTCGGTGGGATTGACCTGGTGGTCAACAACGCCGCAAATGCACTTGCTCAGGCCATCGGGGAGATCACCCCCGAGGCGTGGGAGAAGACACAGGGGGTCAATGAGCGCGGACCATTGTTCTTGGTTCAAGCGGCGTTGCCGTACCTGAGGAGTTCACCTGGGGCTTCGGTTCTCAACGTGGTCTCGGTGGGGGTCTTCACGTCGGGGAGGGGTCTGGCGATGTACACCGCGGCCAAGGCGGGCCTGCTGATGTTGACTCGATCGATGGCTTCAGAGCTCGCCCGTGATGGCATCCGTGTGAACGCGCTGGCCCCGGGCGCGGTCGACACCGACATGATGCGCCTCAACTCCGAGGGCGCGATCGAGGCGATGCGCTCCGGGTCAGTGATGAACCGATTGGCCGATCCTGATGAGATGGTCGGGCCGGCACTCTTCTTGCTCTCGGAGTTGTCGAGCTTCGTGACGGGTTCGGTGCTGGTCGCTGATGGTGGGATGACCTATCACTGAGGCCGTCATTGTGCCGGCTCGCCACCGGTTCGTTTCGATTCGCGGGGCGGGCCCATCAAGGCGAGCGCCGATCGAGATCGCTTCGACCCGTTTCTGACTCGTTCTCCGTTGACGCCCTCCAGAATCCTGGGAGTGCTCTGG
The DNA here is from genome assembly GCA_037142475.1 of Actinomycetes bacterium. Classification (GTDB taxonomy): domain Bacteria; phylum Actinomycetota; class Acidimicrobiia; order Acidimicrobiales; family RAAP-2; genus CAIUMH01. Next base: position 3,411 of record JBAXAR010000150.1, on the reverse strand, counting down.
CGATGCATGCAGCCCCGATGACGCAGGCGAGGCCGCCAGAGATGATCGAGATCTCCGTTGTGCTGATCGTTGCCACCGCACCTGACTCGAGATCGCCCAGTCTGGGCCCCCCTTGGACCACCGCCATCTGAAACGAGGAGAGACGACTACGCAGGTGGTCGGGAATTGAGCTCTGCAAGATGGTGTTGCGCAGGACGGCCGAGATGACGTCGGCCCACCCGGCAATGCCTAACAAAACCAGGGCAAGCCACAGTGACGACGTCCACCCGAAGAGGGCGATTGCTATCCCCCAGAGGACGACAGCGAGCACCACGGCCCGACCTCGTCGCTGGATCGATGCAACCCAGCCAGTGGTTGACGCTCCGAGGAGGGCTCCGACCCCTGGTGCTGCGTAGAGGAGACCGAGGGCGATCGTGCTTCCTCCGAAGGTCGTCGCCGCCAGAGCCGGGAAAAGGGCCCTGGGCATCCCGAAGACCATGGCATTGAGGTCGATGAGGTAAATCCCTTGGAGAACGTGGCGGCCACGGAGGTAGCCAAGACCATTGAGGATCGATCGCAGACCCGGCTTGCCGGCACCTGATTGGGGCCGAAGGGGCGACAACCCGATGGCGGTCAGGGCCATCACCACGAAGCTCAGTGCGTCGATGAGGTAGATCCACGTGAGCCCGGCCCCACCGAGAGCCACGCCACTGATCGCCGGGCCAACAATGGTGGCGATCTGAATGACGATTTGGTTGATCGAGTAGGCGGCAACGAGATGCTTTGGCTTGACGAGCAGAGGGATAGCGGCGCTCTTGGCCGGATTGGCGAACCCCACGAGTCCGGCAGCGAGGGCACTCACCACGTAGATGACGAGTAACGACGGCCTCGCCAGCATCGAGTTCAGAGCGAGGAGACTCGCCACGGCGGCCGAGCAGGCCCCAGAGCCGATGAGGAGTCGTCGCCGATCCATCCCGTCGCCAACGGTCCCGCCCACGAGGGAGCCCACGAGTAAGGGGATGAGTTGCGCCAGGCTCACGAGGCCGACCTGAAGCGAGGAGTGGGTTATCGAGAAGACCTGGAAGGGGATTGCCACCGTGGTGAGCTGGCTCCCCAACATCGAGATGAGCTGACCAGTGAACAACAGTCTGAAGTCTCGGCTCTCGCGAAGTGGCGCCAGATCGACGAAGACTCGGTGGGCCATTGTGTGAGGCTAGGGATTCGCAGAGGTGATGTGCGGTAACGAGGTCGGATGTCGCTATCGTCAGGGCGGCGAAAGGAGACCCGATGACCCGCGATGTCCTCGAGGTGATCAACACTCGGCGTTACCCACTCGACGGGAGCAACCCTGATGCACTGGCGCAGATCATCGCCGCAGCAAGGGTTTCTCTGGCCGAAGTGGGCTATGCCGAGCTCCCTGGTTTCATCGCCGGACCATCCCTCGATGCCCTGGTTGCTGACGCCGAGTCCCTCGCCCCACGCGCTCATCGCTCGAGTGGTCCGGGTACCGCGTATCTTGAACTGCCTGACGAGGAGCGCTTCGAGGAACACCACCCACGGCGACGCTGGATGCCGTACGAAGTCGGAGCGGTGGCCTACGACCTGATGCCGCTCGACTCACCGCTCCGCCGCATCTATGAAACCGAGGTTCTCCGGGCCTTCCTTGAGGCGGTGCTGGGTCGGGGCGAACTCCATCGCTACGCCGACCCATTTGGGGCCCTCAATCTGGCGGTGATGGGCGAGGGCGATGAGCTCCAGTGGCACTTCGACCAGACGGATTTCGTGGTCTCCCTCGCAATCCAATCGTCAGACCAAGGTGGTGAGTTTGAGGTGGTCCCGCACCTCCGCACCCAAGATGACGAGCACTACGACCGCGTCGCTGCAGTTCTCGACGGCACCGCAGATGCCATCGTCACCCTCCCGATGACCCCGGGCACACTGCTCATCTTTGAAGGAAGAAACTCGCTGCATCGCGTCACCCCGATTGAAGGCCAGCGGCTTCGCTACGTTGGACTGTTGGCCTATGACACCGGTGCCGAGACGGAGAGTTCCCAGTTGCTGCGCCTCGTTCGCTATGGCAGAACAGAGCCCTTTGAGATCCCGCCGACTGAATGGGTGGCGTCATGATGCAACTTGGAGAGTCCTTCGTGGGCAGCGGACCTGAGGCAGCCCACCTCAATACGGTGCTGGGTCTTCGCTCCGGACCTGTCGGCACCGCGTGGGCGACGGCGTTAGCAACGCCGGGTGAAGGCCACGCTGGCTTCGTGGTCGTGGCCCGACCAAACCTCCCGGTGAAGCCGATGACTCTTTTTGTCAACAAGGCGACGATCGCTTCAGAGACACACGGACGAATGACCTGGGGTCCAGCGCAACTCGGGGTTGCCTCGGGTGTGCTTGACGCGGTCGCTGACGGGGTCGTGGAAGGCGACGAGGTCGATCGCCTCGTCCTCATCGCTGCGGTCTGGGTTGACCCCAGCGCGTCCGACGCTGACCGTGTCTACGAGAACAACCGACAGGCCACTCGTGAGGCGCTCCGAAATGGTGCCCTCTTGGCTCCTGACCTCGCTGAGGTGATGGCGGTCCGCGAGACCCCTCTCAACGGGTACTACACGCCTCCGAGTCTGCGAGGTCCCACCTCGTGAAGCTCTACGCCGTACTTCTTGGTGGAAGTAGCGGTTCCGACCGGTTGGCCGAGGACCACGAGACGGTCTTCGTGGTGGCCGAAGATGATCAGTCTGCCAAGCGTCTGGCGAAAAAGAAGTGGGCTGGCAGGGGTCGAGCCCACGTCGATGCCCTGCTTGCTCTCGAGGCCGTTGACGGGTTCGGCGTGGAACTCATCACCGGGGTGGGCGCCCCGTCCACTCATTTGGTGTCGATGAACGATGTTCCTCATGATGAGGAATGATTGCAACTCGGGATCGCAGATTGTCTGCAGGGTGGGCGCTCCATTGCCCCAAAATTGCCATTGCCCTTTTTATTCCTAATAGAACCTGTTAGATTTTAAGGATAATTCTGAAAGGATCACAATGTCGTTCAAGTCCTCACCTACAGGTCGCTACACCCCCTCCGCCCGGACGCTTCGTAAGCAGGCCGTTACGGCGATGATCGCCGCATCCGCAGCCGTGGGTGCGGTCTCCACCGTTGCTCCATCAGTTGCTGGAGCCAGCAGCATGGTTCCTCAGGGAGCACGGGTGATCACGACTGGTCACCTTGTGGCTATGGCCCCAGGATGGGGTTCAACGACCACAGGACCCCAGGGTCCCCAGGGTCCTCGTGGGAAGCGTGGACACCAGGGCGCTACTGGGGCAAAGGGAGCGTTGGGCGCACAGGGCTTCCAGGGCTTCCAGGGTCCCCAAGGCGACACGGGCCCACAGGGCGACATCGGTGCCCAAGGTGCTGACGGCCTTCAGGGTCCCCAAGGCGACATCGGTG
>JBAXAR010000149.1:0-4658 GCA_037142475.1 Actinomycetes bacterium | reverse complement strand
GACAAGAACCAAGGTGGGACTCGTCGTCGAAAGTGGCGATGCTCGCGAGATCCACCACATGGCATTGCTCGTGGGATTCGGAGCGGCTGCGGTCAACCCCTATCTGGCCTTCGACACCATCGATGACATGATCGCCAATGGGCTCTTGGAGGGCACCAACCCTCGTCAGGCCCACAAGAACTTCATCAAGGCTGCCTCAAAGGGCATCTTGAAGGTGATGTCGAAGATGGGCGTCTCAACGAAAGCCTCGTATACGGGCGCACAGATTTTCGAGGCCATCGGCCTGAGCCACGAAACGGTCGCTCGTTACTTCACGGGAACTACGAGTCGACTTGGCGGCATCGGACTCGAGACCCTCGCCGATGAGGTCCTCGCTCGTCACCGAGATGCCCACATCGAACGACCAACGGAGCGAGCACATCGCGAGCTTGAGGTTGGTGGCGAATACCAGTGGCGCCGTGAGGGTGAAGTCCACCTCTTCAATCCGAAGTCAGTCTTCAAACTGCAGCACGCCACGCGCTCGAAGCGCTACGAGGTCTTCAAGGAATACACAGCGCTCATCGACGAGCAGTCAGAGGCGTCCAGCACCCTGCGCGGACTGCTCCGACTGCGCACTGATGAGGCCACACCGCTCCCAATCGACGAGGTCGAACCCATTGGCTCGATCCTGGCTCGGTTCTCAACGGGAGCGATGTCCTACGGATCAATCTCGGCCGAGGCGCACGAGACTCTCGCGATTGCCATGAACCGTCTTGGCGGGCGTTCGAACACCGGAGAAGGAGGCGAGGACCCCTCGCGGTTCACCCCGGACGCCAACGGAGATCTGCGCCGCAGCGCTATCAAGCAAGTGGCATCGGGGCGTTTCGGCGTGACCAGCGAGTACCTCGCCAATGCCGATGACATCCAGATCAAAATCGCACAGGGAGCCAAGCCAGGCGAAGGCGGCCAGTTGCCCGGACACAAGGTCTACCCATGGATCGCCAAGACTCGGTACTCAACGCCCGGCGTCGGACTTATTTCGCCGCCCCCTCATCACGACATCTACTCAATCGAGGACATCGCTCAGCTCATCCATGACCTCAAGTCGGCGAATCCTCGAGCCCGTGTCCACGTCAAGCTCGTCGCTGAAGTCGGCGTCGGAACTGTGGCGGCAGGCGTTGCCAAGGCTCACTCGGACGTCGTCCTGATCTCGGGTTTTGATGGTGGCACCGGGGCGGCACCGCTCACCTCCCTCAAGCACGCTGGGGCTCCGTGGGAACTGGGCCTCGCCGAGACGCAGCAGACGCTGCTGCTCAACGGTCTCCGGGACCGCATCGTCGTCCAGGTCGACGGCCAGATGAAGACAGGCCGAGACGTCGTCGTCGCTGCCCTCCTTGGCGCAGAGGAATACGGCTTTGCCACCGCACCTCTTGTGGTCTCCGGGTGCGTCATGATGCGCGTGTGTCATCTCGACACCTGTCCGGTCGGCATCGCCACCCAGAATCCGACCCTGCGGGCTCGCTTCAGCGGCACCCCGGAGTTCGTCGAGACCTTCTTCGAGTACATCGCCGAGGAAGTCAGGGAGATCCTCGCCGCACTCGGCCTCAGCAGTCTCGAAGAGGCGATCGGCCGAACCGACCTCCTCGATTCGGCTCGTGCAATCTCACACTGGAAGTCCGACGGTCTCGACCTGTCGCCGATTCTCGCCGCGCCTTCAACCAAGGACGGTGCCAGCTCAATCTGCACCGTGGCCCAGGATCACGGCCTCGATCGAGCCCTCGACACCCAGATCATCCCGTTCATTAGCGATGCCCTTGAGAACGCCACACCCGTGGCACTCGACCTCGCCATCTCGAACCGGGACCGGACAGTGGGAACGCTGACTGGTTACGAGGTCACTCGGCGTCACGGGGGAGCGGGGCTTCCTGACGGGACCATCGACCTCACGTTCCGAGGCTCCGCCGGTCAGAGCTTCGGAGCCTTCGTCCCATCAGGGATCACCATGCGCCTCTTCGGCGATGCCAATGACTACGTCGGAAAGGGTCTCTCAGGAGGTCGAATCATCGTCACCCCTGACCCCAGCGCATCATTCGTGGCCGAAGACCAGATCATCGCCGGCAACGTCCTGCTCTACGGGGCAACCAGCGGGGAACTGTTCTTGCGTGGTCGAGTCGGAGAGCGATTCTGCGTTCGAAATTCGGGCGCCACGGCCGTGGTCGAGGGTGTCGGCGACCATGGATGCGAGTACATGACCGGGGGTCGTGTCGTGATCCTCGGGCCCACGGGTCGCAATTTCGGCGCCGGGATGTCTGGAGGCGTGGCCTTCGTCTACGACCCAGATCGGGCCTTTGCCCGGAAGGTCAACGACGAGATGGTGGACCTTGAGCCGCTCGAGGACGATGACGTCACGTGGCTGTTCGCCACCATTGGACGGCATTTCACTGAGACAGGCTCGGCGGTGGCCGAGCGTCTGCTTGCCGACACCACGTCGGCGTTGCACGATTTCGTGAAGGTCATGCCGAGGGACTACCGACGGGTCCTCGAGGCAACGAGAGATGCTGAGCGCGAAGGCCGCTCGGTGGAGGAGGCGATCATGGCGGTGTCTCGTGGGTAAGCCAACTGGATTCCTTGAGTTTGACCGTGATCTCCCGCGGCGTCGGCCGGTGCCCGTCCGGCTTCGGGACTGGAAAGAGGTCTACGAGCCCTTTAGCGAGGACAGTGCTCGAGAACAGGGTGCTCGCTGCATGGACTGCGGCATTCCTTTCTGCCATGAAGGCTGCCCTCTGGGCAACCTCATCCCTGAGTGGAACGACCTTGTCTTCCGTGGCGACTGGTCCGGAGCCATCGAGCGCCTGCACGCCACCAATAATTTTCCCGAATTCACCGGGCGGCTCTGTCCCGCTCCGTGTGAAGGATCGTGTGTCCTTGGTATTTCAAGCCCTCCGGTGGCAATTGAACGCATCGAGTACGAGATCATCGAACGTGCATGGGATGAGGGCTGGGTCAGGCCCCAAAAGCCCATCGAGCGCACCGGCAAGAAGGTAGCGATCGTCGGATCCGGGCCCTCCGGTCTCGCCGCTGCACAGCAGCTGGTGCGGGCAGGTCACGACGTCGTGGTCTTCGAGCGTGCCGAAAAGCCAGGAGGACTTCTGCGGTACGGCATCCCTGAGTTCAAAATGGAAAAAGCCATCCTCGATCGTCGGCTCGAGCAACTGCGCGACGAAGGCGTCGTCTTCCGATGCTCTACCTCGGTTGGTGCGCTCCCAGAGGCGGCCGTATCCGTGGGGACGCCCTCTGCCCCCGACGCCGCAGTGGTGACGATCGACGATCTGCGTCGTTCCCACGATGCCGTTGTCCTGTGCGGAGGGTCAACCACGCCTCGTGATCTCGATGTGCCTGGTCGCGAGCTCAATGGCGTGCACTTCGCCATGGACTTCCTCAAGCCAGCCAACATGGTCCAGGAGGGCTCCTTGGGCGCTCCGCCGATTAGTGCTGCGGGCGCCCACGTCATCATCATTGGCGGCGGTGATACCGGTGCCGACTGCCTCGGGACCTCGCACCGTCAAGAGGCCGCCTCGGTCACACAGCTTGAGATCATGCCCGCTCCTCCCGAGGAGCGCTCCGGTGGGAACCCATGGCCAACATGGCCGGTGATCATGCGCACCTCCTCAGCCCACGAGGAGGGAGGTGAGCGGGTCTTCCAGGTGACAACGACTGGCTTGGTCGGAGACGCTGACGGACACGTCCGGGCGCTGCGCTACCAGGAGGTCGAAGCGATCACTCGACCCGACGGATCGACAGGCCTCGAGCCGGTGGCTGGTACCGAAGCCGAGATGCCCGCTGATCTCGTCCTGCTGGCCATGGGATTCGTCGGGCCCGAACGTCAGGGGATCATCAGCGATCTCAACCTCGATCTCGACCCGAGGGGCAATGTGAGCGCTGATCCCGCCTGGACGACCTCGACTCCAGGTGTCTTTGTCTGTGGCGACATGACCCGAGGCCAGAGCCTCATCGTCTGGGCTATCGCTGAGGGCCGCTCTGCCGCTGCATCGGTCGACCGATTTCTCATGGGGGTCACCGACCTTCCCGCACCGCTCACTCCTGGCGAAGTCGCTCTTCGCTGACCAAGGATTCATGGCCAACGGGGGCCTCGATCCTGCGGTGGCGAGAGCTCCGGGGCTTCACGCGAATGGTGTGAGTTCTCGGTAGTCCAGAAGATTTGGCCAGGCGTACGACTCGATCCTGACGAAGGCACCCGTATGCGGTGCATCAATCATCAGGCCACGTCCAAGGACGATCCCGACGTGACTCACGTCGCGGTGACTTGGTCCAAAGAACACAAGATCCCCGGGTGTCGGACCAGTCTCGATGCTGTGGGTGGCGTCATGTTGGCTCTGGGCCGTGCGTGGGAGCACCACGCTCACCGATCTGAACGCGGCGACCACCAAGCCAGAGCAGTCAAAGCCATCTGGTCCGTTCCCGCCCCATCGATACGGGACACCGATCGCCGATGCGGCGGTGGCAATCACCGTGGCTCGGTGCGCCGAGAGTCCCGGCGCTTCCGCCAACGCTGTCGCGACGGCGAGGATCATCGTCGCCGACGACTGACTACCCGTCATCGCCACGAGGCCCGCCTCAACTCCTCCCGACGACGTCGATGCCCGGCACAGCGCTGAGAC
>JBAXAR010000148.1:0-4693 GCA_037142475.1 Actinomycetes bacterium | reverse complement strand
GCATCGGGTCCATGGGTTGCCCCATCATCGGCGTGACGCCGTGCCGTCCAGTAGTCACTGGTGACCTCTCGGCCGAGCTCGGCCACCGCCGCTTCGATACGAGGGCCAAATCGTCGGGCATCCTCGTCGTCGGCGACCCGAAGTGGTCGCCCGAAGGTGACGGAGACAGGATGGCGGCGGAGCGACGCTGTCTTGGTCGATTCTGAGCCCGATCCGCCCCGAGCCCGCCCTGGCTCGACAGGGGACTTCGGCAGAACTCGATCGGTACCTTCGATAAAGATCGGAACGACAGGTGCTCCTGAGCGGACCGAAAGGTACGCTGCGCCCCCCTTGAAGTCCTGCATCCAGCCGTCAGGGCTTCGACCACCCTCTGGGTAGATCACGACACTCCAGCCATCATTGAGCAGTTCGATCGCCGTCTGGGCGGATCGACGATTGACCTTGGTTCGATCGATCGGAATGGCGCCCAAGATCAACGACATCACGGTTGCCTTGGCCGTGCTGTCAAAGAAAAAATCTGAGGCTGCAGCGACGACCAACTTATGACGTAAGTGAGCCGGTATCGACGCGGTCAACACGGCCGTGTCGATGTGGCTGTTGTGGTTGGCGGCAAAGATCACAGGGCCCTCGAGCCGTGCAAGTGCTTCACTTCCCACCACGGTCGTGGGGGCGATCATCTTGGTAAGGGGTGCGGAGATGAAATCCGTGAAAACGGCACGGGCCAAGCGTGCGGGGTAGCGCCGCGACCATGCAGTGTCGTAGTCAAGGCCGATTCGTCGCTTGGGTGCAGGCCGCACGACCGACGAGGGCCATGTGGGCTTGGTGAGCGGGAATCGGCCGGCCGCCAACGTTCGAACAACTGGCAGTTTCACTGCACGTCCGCCAGGAGGAGCGGAGGAGTGTGGAGATGAGTGATCGAGGGTTGCGGGCCGACGACATCGCTGGCGATCTCGAGGGCGTCGTCGAGCGTGGTTGCGGGATGGAAGCCCAGTCTGCGAACCGTTGCCGGATCGCCGCCGACGATGATGACCTTTCCGAGATGCGACATCGCATGTGCCGTCCAGTACCACATGTAGAAAGGATGAACCCCGTGATAGGCGTGTCCAGTTCGGTACAGATGGACGTACCAAGGGTCAGTGGCGAACGACTCTTCGAAACGCTCCGACATGACCACAGGGTCGGTGGTCTCAGTGAGCACCTGCTCGAAGAAGTCGATGTAGCTCGGGTGGTGGCCCGGATGGAATTCAGGACGGGTCGGGTGGAAGAGGATTGCCACCCCGCCTTCTCGAACCACGGGTTTCCCTCGATAGAGGTTGAAGAAGTAGCCCAGGCCGAGACATGCCACGAGGATCGGGTTCATGATTGAGTTCACGTTGTAGGGACTGATGTAGGGCAGGCCCATCGTGACAATGTCAGTCTGCCCCTCTACTGCCACACCCTGCTGAGCCCAGACGTCCTTCAAGATCAACTCGTGGACAGCCTCCACTTCACCGGCGTAGACGCTGCGCAGCGCGTGGGGGGCCTTGATCCCGTGCAGGACCTGGCGGGCCATCTTGGGCGGTGCTGCGTCAAGGGCCTTTGAGGCAGCAGCGAACATCATTCGGTCCTTGAGGTTCCACTCCCACTCGCGCTTTTGAAGGAACTGAAACGACCCCGGAAAAGTGTCGGTGTTGAGCGTGGTCTCGATCTGGAAGATCTTGATACCGCTGTCTTTGATGAGCCGACCCATTCGCCAATTCGCCGTGTGGAGTTCGGAGGCAGGTGCATCCATGAATGACTTTGAGTGCCGCATCGTCTTGGGGTTGTGATGATGACGGAGGCTCTTGTAGCTCGAGAGACCTGTCGCCACCGACTTGTGCCCACCGTCCATGGCGACGAGGTTGATGTTGACGTAGACCAGGAGATCGCTTTCGGCGGCCCGACGGTTGATCTCGACATCCTCTCCATGGTCAGTCACCCCAAGGTGAAGGAGGTTCTCAGGGTCTTCGGCGTCATGCTGCTGGAGAAGACCTTGAGGGGCGAACGCGTCGTAGACCCGATTGCCGAGTGCGTGGCGGAGTTCTGCCTCGGTCATCCGACGGTGGAGAGCCAGCGCTGCGACGAGGACGACATCGTCGACGCCGGCTGCTGCAGCGGTGTCCAGCACGGCTTCGATGACCATTTGGCGGATATCAGGAGCTTGCATTGGGGGGAGTGGGAGCGAGATGTCATCAAAACAGATGGTCAACTTCATTCCGGGGAACAACAGTGCCGAGAGCGGTTCTGAGTCGCCAGTGGGGTTCTCGAGAGCTGACCGGATTGCCGTCTCGGGGTCGTCGAGTGCCTCAAAGGGCTCTGGGGCGTAGATGACCCGGCTGCCCGTGGGGAGCTTCTGCAGCCCAAAACTCTCGCCCTTCCACATCAACGTCGGTGGTGTGGAACGATCGACCTCTAGAACAAAACCTGGACGAGGAAGCACCTCAGCCCTCCCTCTTTGTAGTGGTCCGACTTGGGGTTGCCTCAAAGACGATCTTGACGGCCCCTCGGGGCCCGGCAGCGCCAGCATGGGCCAGCGCTTCCTCGAAATGATCGAGTGAGTAGCGAGCGGAAACGAACTGGCCGGTCTTCTTCGCACCGGCCATCTCGATGGCGAGATCGAAGGTCCTCTCCGAACCTCGGGCACAGTGTTCGGTGCCATAGGCGTAGGCACCAATGAGCTCTACCTCGCGGTGCCACAGGCTGGCGAGGTCGATCGTGACTCTGCCCGGCATCCCGACAAGGATGATGCGCCCCCCTGGGGCGACCATGCTGAGGGCCTCTGTGAGAGACGCTTCACTCCCGACGCAATCGATGACGACGTTCGCCCCTCCGAGAAGCTGGCCATTGCGTCCGTCAGGTCGACCGGCAACAAGTGAACGAGTGGCGGCCCTGATCGAGCGGGAGAGATGGCTGGGACTTACGACTTCGTCAGCACCGAGAGTGGTCGCCAATTGACGCTGCACGGGGTAGCGGGCTCCAACAATAACTTGACGAGGTCGTGTCACTCGGGTGGTCTCATCAAGGAAGGCGATTGATGTCAACACGCCGAGGCCGAGGGTGCCGGCACCGATAATTCCAACGACGTCATCGGGCTGATAGCGCGCCCGGATTGCTGCGTGAAGGGCGCACGCCATCGGTTCGACAGTCACGGCATCGTCATCGCTGAGGGCATCGGGCACTGCGAAAATCTGAGACGCATGGGCCCATAGGGGACCCTCGGACCAGCCTCCTCCGGTGTCCGAGCAGTAGCCGGTCTGAAGACCCGGTTGGAGGTGGCCGTGGGAGAGGTGTCCGCAGCGTCCAACATCTCCTGTTGAGCATGCAGCACAGAGAGAAAGACCTCGGGCGGCGCAGCCGAGTACTGGTTGGATCACAACTCGGCTGCCAGCACTCAGGTTGGTGCCGTTGGCATCGATGCCATCGACGACGAGACGCCCGACGATTTCATGGCCGGGAATGAACGGGAAGCTCACCACACCCTCGAAATAGCGACTCGACCGCCCATCAACCGTTGCGAGGTCACTGCCGCAGATTCCGGCGAGGATCGGAGTAACAGCGTGCCAACCCGGCGTCGGTGGATTGGGGTTGGATACGTCGACGAGACGGAGCGGCCCGATCCCAGCACCCCTCCCAGAGCCGATGCTTGAAGCGATACGAGCGGCAGCGAACCTCACGAGGCGTCGCTCGATCCTGAGGGCCTTCACGACTGGCCTCCTTGGGAGCGCCATGCTCCACCGGGTCGGATGGAATCGAAGGGACCGAGAGGAAGTGATCGCGAGGATCCGCCCTTGGCGCGTTCCCAGTCCTCGACGAGCCACCCGCGTCGTCGAGCGATGGACGCGAGGCGTGCCTCAGGGTTTACTGCGACGGGAAACCCGACTGCCTCCAGCATGGCGAGATCTGAGGCGGAATCGGCGTACGCGACGGTTTCGGACAATTTCAGACCGTGTTCGTCGGCATAATTCTCAAGGACGTTCGCTCGAGCTTCGCCGATGGGAGGCAACTGCTCCATCCTGCCCGTGAAGCGACCTTCGATGGTTCCGAGTTGGGCGCAGATGACGTCGTCGAACAGGGGAGAGAGGGGCTCGACCACCACATCGAGGGCACCAGTGATGAGAAGAGTTCGATGGCCGAGGCGCCGGTGGTGGCGAACCCTGGCGAATCCCTCCGGATACGACCGCAACAAAAGCTGCTCATGAAACAACTCCCACGAGTCGCTCCGGCGTTGTGAGACTGAGGCACCTTCGTAGCGGAGGTAGAAGGTTCTGAGGAAGTCGCCTCGATCGCGTCGATCGAGAGCGAGGAGCTGCGGGCCGTCCTTGATGAGTTCGGCCACGAATGCCGCCCTGGTCGATATCGGGAGGTGGCGACTTGCGAGCCACGCAAAAGTGTCGACCACGTTTGAAGCCATGAGGGTGTTCTCGAGGTCAAAGACCGCGAGGTGGCGTTCAGGGGCCAAGACATTGGCACGACCTCGCTGTTGACGGTCAGCCATGACTGGCTTCCCGGGCGATGTGCGGACGCGAGCGTGCTTGACGATTGAGGGGAGATGCACGTCATTGACGTACTGCTCCCAGCCAATCGTCAGGGGATCGAAGGCAAACGTGAGTTTGTCGGCATCGTCGAGGGCATCGAAAAGTGCCAGACTCCGGTCGATCCGGTAGCGAGCCTCTGT
>JBAXAR010000147.1:0-4710 GCA_037142475.1 Actinomycetes bacterium | reverse complement strand
CCGCTGGCGGCACGTTGAAGTGCGATGCCGTCAGCGCCAAGATCATCATCTGGCCCAGAGAGAGGCAGTTCTGCCAGGCGGGGCTCGCCATCGAGGTAGAGGCGCTGACGGACATTGGCTGGTTCGTAGATCAGCCGCGTCTTGGGGGCCGACGCCACCATCTCTGCGAGCCAGGTTGATCCTGACCGCTGCCAGCTTGCGACGTACAGCGAACGTGAAGGATCTCGATGTGGGTCGTAGAAGCGCTGACGGCCGATGCCTTGATCCAGCCTGCCCCGGGCCCATCGGCCCCACCACTGGATGCGCTTGCGCAGACTCGGTGGGACGGGTCGGCTCATGAACCGTCCGGATTGGGAATCAGCGCCAGAGCCACGCCCTGCAATCTAGAAGCCCCAAGGGACCAGAACCGACCATGCTGGCTGCCCGATTCAATTGTCGGCCTGTTAGGAATCGTGCGGTCGTGATGCGAGGTGGGCGTGATGGAACGCTGCTGGGCGCATCGCCAATGTGGTCGAAGAGTGTTGGCACCAGTTATGACAAGAGATAGTCTTCGTGGGGCCGCAGACCACGGTCCCAAGAAGGAGAGAAGGAACTCGGCGATGGAGACCATCCGCACACCAGATGAGCGTTTCGTCGACCTTCCTGATTTCCCATTCGAGCCGCACTACGTCGAGATCGATGATCTCGATGGGGGCACCCTGCGCGTTCACCACCTTGACGAGGGTCCAGTTGACGGACCGGTCATTGTGCTCGCCCACGGCGAACCGTCGTGGTGCTACCTCTACCGCCACATGATCCCGCTACTCGTCGAGGCAGGATTCCGCTGCATCGCCCCTGATCTGGTGGGTTTCGGACGTTCCGACAAGCCCCTCTCGACGTCGGACTACACCTACGAGCGCCACGTGGCGTGGTTCCGGAGCCACATCCTCGACGCTCTTGACCTCACGGATATCACGCTTGTGTGCCAAGACTGGGGCGGCCTCATCAGTTTGCGGTTGGTTGCCGAGCACCCTGAGCGATTCGCCAGGGTCGTCGCAGCCAACACCTTGCTCGGTGACGGAACGACAACGATCGGCCAGGCCTTCTTCAACTGGCGACAATTCGCGTTAGAGGTTGAGGAACTCCCTGTCGGCGCCATCGTGAACATGGGGTCAATGACCGAACTCTCTGCCGAGGTCATCGCCGCCTATGACGCTCCCTTCCCGACTGAGGAGTTCAAGGCGGGGGCAAGGATCTTCCCGCAGCTTGTCCCGACGGAATTCGACAGCCCCTCTGCGGCGCAGAACCGAGATGCCTGGGCTTCGTTGGCGACCTTCACCAAGCCGTTCTTGACGGCCTTCTCCGATTCCGATCCGGTGACCAAGGGCGACGATCGCCGATTTGTCGCAGAGGTCCCCGGAGCCGTGGGCCAACCGCACACGACGATCGAGGGTGGTGGCCATTTCCTTCAAGAAGACTGTGGCCCGGCTCTCGCCAAGGTCGTCATTTCGTTTATAAAGGGGTCCTGATGCTCGGCACCGTCCGCTACCAAATCAATGTGAATCGGCCAGCAGCCGAGGTCTGGGACCTTGTCGGCGCTCCTGAGCGGATGTCGGAATGGTTTCCCGACTTCGTCTCATCGACCGTCGAGGGCAACATCCGAACGGTGCGCACGGCGAATGGGATCCCCATCCCTGAGGAGATCCTGGTCTGCGACTCGATTCTGCGTCGTTTCCAGTATCGCCTTGACCTGCCAGTGGTCACACACCACCGGGGGACGATCGATGTCCTCGATCTCGGCGATGAGACCACGCTGATCGTGTACTCAACAGAGGCTGATCCGCGCATCATGGCGCTGGTCATTGGAGCCGCAACCGCACGAGCGCTCAGGGAGATCAAGCGCCAGCTCGAGGAGGAGAACTAATGGGACGAAAGATCCTTTTCATCACGACTGATCAGCAGCGTTACGACACGCTCGGCTGCAATGGGGGCGTGTACTCGAGGACTCCGGTCGTCGACGCCCTCGCCGCTCAAGGCGTCCGCTACGAGAGGGCCCACCCCCAATCGGTCGTCTGCATGCCGTCGCGCTCAACCATGATCACGGGCCAGTACCCCTCAACGCATGGGGTCTGGATGAATGGTGTCCCACTTCCGAGTGATGCCCCGAGCATCGTTGAGGAGCTCAAGCGCTCCGGTTACTCGACAGCGTTGATTGGTAAGGCGCACTTCGAGCCCTACCTCGATCCCTTCGGCGCGTACCCAGAAGGTCGCATGGCGATGGCCGGAGAGTTCTCCGTTGAGGATCGGTGGCACGACGGGACCATGGGGCCCCATCGAGGCTTCGACCACATGCAGACGGCCAGTCATGGAGCCATGGGCCCGATCCACTACGCCCAGTGGCTTCTCGCCAACCATCCTGAGGCCATGGCGATGTACTACCCGGCGATCGACTCCGCTCTCGAGGTCAGCGCCGCGACCGGTGGCGACACCAACGCGGTGCAGACCCACAACAACCCGATCCCTCGCGACTGGTACCACACCGACTGGGTGGCCGATCAAACGATCGACTGGCTCAGCGCTCGTGGGAGTGATGAGGATTGGTTCTGCTGGATGAGCTTCCCCGACCCTCACCACCCCTGGGATCCGCCTCAAAGCGAGCTTGGTCGGGTTGATTGGCACGACATCGACCTCCCTGAGGGCTACATCGAAGACGCTGCGCGACGAGAAGCAGTGCTCTCCGCCAAGCCTCGCCACTGGATGGACTGGTACGAGGGTCGACTGGTGTCGAACTTTGAAGCCCCCTTTGACTGGGTCCCCGCCACCCTGCAGGCAGATCAACTCCGGGAGGTCACGGCCAAGAATGCCGTCGAGGTCGAATTGATCGACGAGGCGATCGGCCGGGTCATGGCGACCATTGAGGCTAATGGATGGGGCGATGACGTCGACGTCATCTTCACGACCGACCACGGGGAGCTCGGCGGTGATTTCGGTCTCATGTTTAAGGGCCCCTATCACGTCGACGGACTCATGCGTTTGCCGCTGATCTGGCGTCCTGCGCCTTCGGCCGGCATTGATCCTGCCGTTGTCTCGCGACCTGTCGGCCTCGTGGATCTGGCGCCGACCATGGCCGGTATCGCCGGCTTGGCGCCGACGGAATGGATGGAGGGCAAGGCACTGCCTGTCAACGACGCTGACGCCGATGCCCGAGGGATTGAGCGCGTGCTCACCGAGTGGGACTCGGAGCTCTTTGGCGTGGGCGTCCACCTTCGCACTATCTGCCGGGACGGCTTCGTCTGCACGGTCTACGCCAAGGGGACCTCGCACAATGGAACCGAGGGTGAGCTCTACGACCTTGTGGCCGATCCTCTCCAGCAGGTGAACCTGTTCGATGATCCGGCACGGGTATCGCTCCGAGACGATCTCATTAACGACCTCCGTCGCAGCCAACCTGAGCAGACGATGCCCTTGTTCGAGGTCGTCGCTCCCGTCTGATCACCCCGATCAGGGCGCTTCGCTGGATCCCTGCAGGGGTATCAACGCGAGACGGGGTGTTCGACGAACCAGTGCCGAAGGCGCTCAAGGCCCTCGTCGACCGAGACCTGAGGCTTCCAGTCGAGAACCCTTCGCGTCTCGGCCTGGTCGAACCAATGCGCCACGGAGAGTTGCCGAGCAGCAAAGTGCGTCAACGGGGGTTCGTCGCCGGGCCACAGCCGTCCGACAACTCGGCCGGCGAGTCCAGCGAGGGGGGCGGGAATTGATCGCAGCGGCGTCGAGATGTCAGCTGAGCGAAGGATCCCCTCGACGAGTTCGATGAGCGGTCGGGGGTCACCTCCAGTGAGCACCCATGCGCGACCCACTGCATCGCCCGGCCGAGCGGTGGCATCGAGGCCAGCGATGATTCCTGATGCGGCATCGTCGATGTACGTGGTGTCGATCATGGCCCGCCCCTGATCGGGCAGGACGAGGCGTCCTTCGAGCGCACGGGTGATGATCCGGCCAACGAGCTGTGTGTCTCCCGGCCCCCAGACGAGGTGAGGTCGGAGGACCACTGTGGCAGCGGCTGTGCTCGAGAGGACCAGCGTCTCGGCCATCGCCTTGGAGCGGGCGTAGGCATCGCGTCCTCGATACGAGGCGGGGTCCGCCTGGTGGCCCATGGCCGGTCGACCATCGAAGGCCACTGAGGGTGACGAGACGTGGACGAGACGGCCGACGTCGGCTGCGGCATGCAGGACATTGCGCGTTCCCTCGACGTTGACAGCGAATGCGTCGGCCCAGTCTGGTCGGGGGGCGACGAGGGCCGCGAGGTGCACGATGGCATCGTGGTCCCGAGCGGCTCGCTTCACCGCCGTCGCATCTCTGACGTCACCAAGGATGTCGGTTCCATCAGAGCCACTCGGTGTGCGCTGAAAACATGAGACGTCGTCACCACGAGCCATGAGTTGCCCGATGACCGAGCGGCCCAGCAAACTCGATCCCCCTGACACAAGCACTCTCAACGGGGACTCCCACCTTCTCCATCGATCGTGGATCGAGAGGTCATGTCTTCCTAGCGCCCGGCGAGGAAAGCACTGGCCTCAGCGGTGACCGCTGAGCGATCAATCTTCGAGAGGTGACGGCGATCCACAGGCAGAGGACCAGTCAGCACGGCGGCGACTGGGGTGGCGGTGGCCGCTCGCACGTTGGTGCGCAGCGCGTTCTCGGCGAGGGACAGCCGTCCGGCACTCTCGACGA
>JBAXAR010000146.1:0-4771 GCA_037142475.1 Actinomycetes bacterium | reverse complement strand
GACCCGAGGGTGTCCGACAGTTCCGATCCACGCGTCTCGCTGAGCCGCCGCACGAGGAACAGCGAGAGGAGCAACGGTGCCGCCGTCGCAATCGCCGCCCAAGCAAACGAACCGCTGGCGTCAGCGAGAAATCCGAAGGTCAACAATCCGGTCACCCCACCAACCACCGAGGCCACAATGCCCCATCCAGCGACCGAAGCGCGAACCTCGGTCGGGAACAGTTCACTCGGCAGAGCGGTGCCCGCTGGGGCGAGAAGCCCCGAGGCGAGTACTCCGGCGAGATATCCAACCACGACACCCACGCGGCTTCCCGAGTACAGGATCACCGAGGCGAACGCGAGCCCCGAGACCCCAAGGGCGATGGCAGGACGCCTGCCTGTCGTGTCGGCGATTCGGCGACCGAAGTGCAGTCCAACAAAGCCCACGAATGCCGCTGAGGCGATCATCGCCGTCTCCACCCCTTTCGGGAGATGCGTCACGTTTTCCGCATAGAGGAAGACAAAGCTTGAGGCGGGAGCGGAAATCATGCTGGTCGCAAAGATCAAGCCCATCACCGTCGCCAGCCGGCGGCGATGCGCCTGGCCGACTGAGCCAAGTCTCGGCTTGCGCCCCTCGATCGCCGGAATCCTGCGAGGTTCCGGGATCCATCGCCCGATAATGATGATGGCGATCAGCGGCACAAGTGAAGTGAGGAAGAGGGCGCGAAAGCCGAGTGTCCCTCTCAGCGCCGCATGCGTGAGGGCATTGATGCCCGCTCCGAGTCCGTAGCCCGCGCTCACCACCGCAAGGGCCGTTGCTCGAGCCGAGGGTCGAGACAGCTCCGCAGTGACCACATGAGTGAGAGCAGCCGCGGCCGAGAGGAACGGGCGCCCGAGGGCGAAAATCGCTACGAACCACCAGTAGGTGGGGCTCGCCGCCGCCGCCATCGTGGCGACAAGGCCAATGGCGGTCCACCACAAGAGGGTCCCCCGCCTACCCCACCGATCAGCGACGGCTGCCAGAGGGAGGCCAAGGATTGAAGCGAGGCGCAGCGCTGCGAGGCCCACCCCCAAGACGGTGCCAGAGAGTCCGGCCTCCTCTGCCACCGTTGTCCCGTGGACAGCATGACCAAACGATCGAGCGACCTCGCCCAGGGCCGCCACGGCTCCGAACTGGCCATAGCCAGCAGCGAGGGCCACGATCGCCACCGCGAGAATGGGCCGAGTTATGGATCTCGGGGTACCGGGAGGAGGCATCACGAGGAATGGTCCGACTCTGCCGAAGCGCCATCGTGCCGATCAGAGGACATCATGTCGGCTTCCCGATAGTGTCCGCTTCACGAGGCCCGCTCAAGAGACCTTGACGAGGACCTTGCCCGTGTTCCCGCCCGTGAACAAGAGGTTGAGCGCCTCCGCAGCATGCTCAAGGCCATCCACGACGTGCTCGGCGTGCTGCATCTTGCCCTCGCGGAGCCAACCGGAAACGACCTTCTGGCCCTCTGGCCACCGGCCCATGTAGTCGAGGACGATAAAGCCCTCCATCCGGCCTCTTTTGATGATCAGATTCATGTAGTTCGAGGGACCCGTGGGCCGACCAGTTTCGTTGTACATCGAAATCGCCCCGCACAGCACGACTCGACCGCTCATCGCCAGATTGGCGAGGGCAGCGTCAAGAATTGAGCCACCGACGTTGTCGAAGTAGAGGTCAAGTCCCGTGGGGGCAAGGTCCCGCAGTCGATTCGAAACGTTTTCGTTCTTGTAGTCGATCGCCGCATCAAAACCGAGCTCGTCGACGAGCTGGGCGCATTTCTCGGGTCCCCCGGCGATGCCGATGATCTTCGATGCACCTTTGATTCGCGCGATCTGGCCCACTGCTGACCCCGTGGCGCCTGCGGCCCCGGAGACGACAACGACATCTCCCTCCTTCATCGCCCCGACTTCGAGGAGTCCGAAATAGGCAGTCATCCCTGTGACTCCGAGGATGTTGAGCGTCACTGCCAAATCGAGATCGGCGGGCGCGTGCGACATCGCTCCGAATCCCTCGTCGGCGATGGCGAACTCCTGCCAGCCAGTCAAACCTGTCACCAGGTCACCGACCGCATACCGAGACGAACGGGACTCGATGACTTCGCCACCACCACCCGCTCGAATGACCTCTCCGATCCCGATCGGAGGGAGATAGCCCGGGGCATCATCCATCCACGTGCGGATCGTTGGATCGATCGACAGGTAACGAACAGCCACGAGAGCTTGTCCATCTTCAAGTTCAGGGACGATCTGCTCAATGACTTCTGTGGTCGAATCATCAACCATGCCGAGCGGCCGGTTCTTCAGGACGACCTGACGGTTGGTTCTCGGCATAGTGAAGATCCTCTCGTTCGCGCTGCGTCGCTCTCGAGCCTCGCAGAGGAACGAGGGGGCCGCCAGACCTAGCCCAAAGGCTCCGGTCGCCACCTGCCTGAGAATCTCTCTAAACTGACGGTCCGTCAGATCCAAACGCTTCGGCGAGGGAGAGGGGCACCATGCTCGACTACGTGATCCGAGGCGCCACAGTCTTCGACGGCACCGGCGAGGCCGGGACCATCGCCGACATCGGAATCAAGGACGGACGCATCGTCGCCGTTGGCGATGTCGCTGATACTGGCTCAATTGAGCTCGATGCCGTGGGGCTCATGGTCATGCCCGGCGTCATCGACCCCCATACGCACTATGACGCCCAATTGTTCTGGGACCCGACCGCTTCGCCGTCGAACCTCCACGGCGTCACGACGATTATCGGGGGAAACTGCGGTTTCACACTGGCTCCCGTCAACAGCGGGGATGCCGGGTACATCAGTCGAATGATGGCCAAGGTCGAAGGAATGCCTCTCGTGGCCCTTGAAGAGGGGGTCCCTTGGAACTGGGAGAGCTTCGGTGAGTACCTCGGTGCGCTCGAAGGCAATCTCGGCGTGAACGCTGGCTTCCTCGTCGGCCACTGCGCCATCCGTCGTAAGGTCCTCGGCGCCGAGCGCCACAGCGAGGTGGCCACCGACGATGAGATCAAGACCATGCGAGCCCTCCTCGCCGATTCACTCATGTCGGGTGGCCTCGGATTCTCCTCAAGCCAGTCACGGACACATTCTGATGGCGAGGGAAACCCGATCACCTCCTCGTTCGCCGATGAACGCGAGATGCTGGCATTCTGCGAAGAGGTGAGCCTTCACGAGGGGACAACCCTTGAATACATCACCTCCGGGTGCCTCGATTCGTTCTCAGACGACGAAATCGAACTCATGGCCAACATGTCCAAGACGGCCAATCGCCCCTTGAACTGGAATCTCCTCACCGTCGACTCGAGGACCCCTGAAAAGATCGAGCACCAACTCAATGCCTCGACCGTTGCAGCTGAGCGAGGAGGACGCATCATTGCTCTCTCAATGCCCACCCTCGTCCCGATGAACATGAGCTTCCGGAACCATTGCGCCCTGTTCCTTATCCCGGGCTGGGGCGAGGTCATGAGCCTCCCTGTGGACGAGCGAATCAGCAAGCTCCGCGACCCTCAGGTCCGAGCCACGCTCAATGAGTTGGCTCGATCCAAGGATGCTGGAGTCTTCCGGCGTCTCTCTGGCTGGGGCAACTACGTCATCGGAGACACGTTCGCCGCCGCCAACAAGTCATTTGAGTGGCGCGACGTTGACGACATCGCGACAGAATTGGGCAAAGAGCCATTTGACACCCTTCTCGATATCGTGATTGCAGACGACCTCAAGACAGTTATCTGGCCGAAGCCCAGTGACCGCGATGATGCTTCGTGGGCCCTTCGTGCCGAGGTTTGGCAGGATCCTCGGGTCATGGTCGGCGGCTCAGACGCCGGTGCACATCTCGACCGTATGTGCGGCGCGAACTACCCGACGGCGTTTCTTGGAGACTGCCTCCGAGGGAGGAAGCTTGTGCCTGTCGAACAAGCAATTCGGATGATGACCTCGCAGCCTGCAGAACTCTTCGGCCTCACTGACAGAGGTGTTATCCGAGAAGGGGCAATTGCTGACCTCATGGTCTTTGACCCAAGCACGATTGCTTCAGAGCCTGCGCGGCTCATTGAGGATCTTCCAGGTGGATCCCCACGCCTCTTCGCCTCATCGGCCGGCGTGGTTCGAGTGATCATTGGTGGTGTCGAAACGATCGTCGATGGAGAGACCACCGGTGCCTTGCCTGGAGCAATTCTGCGGTCTGGCCGAGACACCCACACAGTGACAACCGCCTAGGTCGCAGCACCCCGGCAACAAGTATCCGGCTCAGTTGCGGAACCGGGCGTGAGCATTCTCTCAAGCTCGACAGTCCAGACAACCGGGATGACAGATTGCGTCACGACCTTTTCTCGTGATCCCCGCTCTGCCGCAACGGAACCAATGGTTCCGTCGGGACTTACCCGATCGCTAGCCAGCCTTCCGCCACCGCAACGAAGAACACGATGGAGGCGGCACCAAGGATCCGAACAATCCAAGTCTCTGGCCACGGTTTTCCGCTGAATTGCTCGATGACCAAAAGGACCACCACGAAAACCCCGAGCGAGACAAACGTCCAACCCATCAATTGGGTGGGGTCGCTGAAGTGCTTTCCGACTTCCTTCACCAGAATCTGTGCGACCAAGATAATGATGGCCAACTTGAGAAGGTTCTTTGGCGTCAAGCGAGAGATGATCGTTGAGTCAGGGAACCTCTGGCCAAGATAAATAATCGGCTCAAACGAGAGGAACAGGCCCACCACGATAAAGGTCGGCAGCGTGTTTCCAAGGAACGCCCAGACCAAAAGGT
>JBAXAR010000145.1:0-4802 GCA_037142475.1 Actinomycetes bacterium | reverse complement strand
GCTGCAGGTCTGACCACCGTGAGCACTGTTTGTCGAGTCAGCAGCAGTGACCAAATAGGAGCTGACTGGTCCTTGTGTTGTTGAGATGGGCGGAGAAGCGGTCCACGTCACCGTCGCTGACGAGTTCCGTGGAGTGGCCACAATGTTGGTCGGAGGTCCTGGGGGTGCTTCCGGCGTGGCATAGATGGACGTCGACAGGGCGCCGCTGCCGTTAGCGTTCGTGGCGTAGATAGCGAATCCGTAACGAGTGTTGTTCGTGAGTCCGGTGACAGTGCACGAGGTGCCGGTTGTGACACAGCCTGACTCGGTGCCCTTGACGACCATGTAGCCGGTGATTGCCGACCCGCCGTTGTTGGGTGCGCTCCAGGACAGCGTGATCGACTGGTTCCCTTGTGTGGCCGTGAAGTTCAAAGCCACCGAAGGAATAGTCGACGGCGTCGCCGACGCGGTGGCCGATAGCGGAGATTCGCCAATCGCATTCGTGGCTGTCACCGTGAACGAGTAGCTCGTTCCATTCGTCAACCCCGAGAATCCGCACGAGGTCGCTGTGGTTGTGCACCCAAGGCCTGATGGGCTTGAGACGGTGTACCTCGCAATTGGTGAGCCCTCGGCGTTCGAACCGGTCCAACTGACAGTGATGGTCTGGTTGCCAGGGCTGGCCGTCACGTTGGAGGGGGCGGTCGGCACTGCGATAGGAACGATCCCATTTGAGGTCGCCGAAGGCGAACCTGTACCTGCAGCGTTTGTTGCGGTGACGACAAAGGAGTAGGTGTCGCCGTTCACCAGCCCGCTGATGACCACGGGGCTTGAGGATCCTGAAGCAGTTTGGCCACCGCGCCCCGAACTGGTCGAGTCAGCGGCGGTCACGGTGTAACTGGTGATGGCAGATCCGTCAGCGACTGGGGAGGTGAACGACACCGACGCTGATCCGGCTCCCAGAGTGGCAACGACCGACGTCGGCGCACCGGGAGGACCGATCAGGCTGCCGTTGACGAGCGTCCAGTTGGTCGGAAGGCTCGCCGGGGTTCCTACAATTCCTCCTGACCCCGCTCCCGTGAGAATGGCACCAGCCAAGCCGGCACCGGAAAGTGTGGCCCCGCTGAGCGAACTACCGGTGAGGTTCGCCATGGTGAGGTTCGCCATGGTCAGGTTGGCATTGGTCAGGTTGGCCCCGGTGAGGGTGGCGGAATTGAGCGCGGCATTCGTCAGGTTGGCACTCGGCCCGACCAGATATCCGCCGACGAGTATCCAGTTGGAAGGAAGGCCATTTGGGGCCCCAATGATCCCTCCTGAAGCCACTCCGGTGAGCGTGGCCCCGGTGAGCGTGGCCCCGGTGAGGCTGGCACCGGCCAGGGTGGCCCCGGTGAGATTGAGGCCGGTGAGATCGAGGCCGGCCAGATTGGCGCCGGTCAGGTTGGCTCCCGGTCCGATCAGATAGCCACCCCGCAGAACCCATCCGGTCGGAAGGTTGATCGGCGTTCCCGAGATCCCGCCTGAAATCACCCCAGTAAGGGTGGTACCCGTGAAGTCGACGTTGTCCAGGCCGTCGTTGGTTAGGGTGGCGCCGGTGAGGTTGGCGTTGGCAAGGCTGCAGCTCGTGAGCGGCCAACCGGTCATGTTGGCCGACGGGCCGACTAGGTAAGTGGCACCGGATGTATAGCCCGCAAGGAGCCATTGCGTGGAGCAGGCCACTGCTTTCCAATTGGTCGGCAGTCCTGTTGGCATTCCGATACCGCTAATAGCGGCCCCGGTAAGGGTCGTGCCGGTGAAGATGGCCCCATCGAAGTTGCCGCTGTTCGCCGTATGAGGGGTGTAGACCCCGCCGATGGTCACGCGGGTGAGGATGTCATTGGTGAAGTTGGTGCCGGAAAAGTTGTAAAAGGAGAAGTTGGCTCCCGTGTAATCATTGTTGGAGAGGTTGCAGCCCGCGTAGTTGTAGCCGCTGCAGACAGTGGTAGCGCCCGCCACCTGGACCCCGGCGACCTGCACCCCGACGAACGTTCCCAAACTGGCCAGCGCCACAAGCAACGTCAGGATCAGATGAGGGACATTCGACCGACGGGATCGACGATCTGCTTGGACTGGCACTCCGTTGCTGGTCATCCCATCACTCCCTTGCCGGTTAGTGCATTTCGGGCACTGGTTCCCCTGAGTGGACCTGTCGTGCGTCGATGAGTCGGTGCGACACGCAGTGACGATCTCGACCGTCGATCGCACACGGCGGGGGAGCGTGCCTCACGTGTTGCCCCCACGCCCGGATCGATCTGTTCTGGCCCGCCCCTGCTCGTTTGCCGATCAATTACACGTTAAAAATGTTAACTGAAAGGTAACGTAGCAGTTGTCAAGTGTATTTGACGGTTCGCCACTGAGAGCGACCTTGTAGGCAGACACGCCTCTCGGGACCTCTTGAACAAGAGGCCCAAGTTCAGAGCCGGAAAAAAGGTCCGAACAGAGTCCCATCACCTCCTCCAGAAGGAGTTCGAACTTCGTCCCGCTTCATTTCTTCCAGGAAAAAGTCTGACGCAGCAAGCGCCAGCACCCCAGTCAGATGCTCGACCAAAAAACCTTAAAACTGAGGAATTTCTGGCCTTATGAGGGGTCTCGCAATGTCCGATTTCCTCCACTGATTGGCGGAATCTTTGGTCAGTGGGCCAGTCATATTCTAATGTCGGCACCAAGATTCATTACGTCGATCACACGGGAGCCACCATGGAAGTTACGCACGCCCTTTACCCGCCAAGGGAGCAGTTCGAGGAATTCTTCGCCACCGGTGATGACGTGCCCTATGTCATGGTCAATCTGCTCAAGTTCCGTGACAAGGCCGTCTACGACGATGATCCTTCCAGCGACATCACTGGTCGTGAGGCCTACGAGATCTACGGGGAGGCCGTGAGTCGCTTGGTCGAAGCTGGTGGCGGGCGAATCGTCTTCGATGGGGACGTGACTGGCATGATCGTCGGTGAAGTCGAGGAGATGTGGGACGTGGTGGCCCTCGTTGAGTATCCGTCCAAAGCCGCCTTTATGGAGATGATGATGTCGCCTGAGTGGGCTGCTATCGAGCGCCACCGCACCGCTGGCCTCGAAGGTCAGCTCAACATCCGTACCGTCGCTCGACTGTCTTGATCTGATGCACGTCGAAGCAATCACAGCGACTTCATCCGCACGCTCCTGTTCGCAGGAGCGGCTGATGCTTGCCGGAGGGCGTCGGTTCACATTCATCGTCTCGGCTCGCCCCTCGACAGAGGAGTACCTCTGAACACCGGCCACGTCCTCGTTCTTTCCGAAGGACTGCCGAATAACTCTTTCTCCACCCCCACACTTTGAAAGGACTTCACTCATGAGCACCGAGACCCCTGAGCGCATCATCACCGACCATCGCGGCACCCGCTACGGCGAAGTCCTGGCCGCCTACGTGACCGACGATGGTGTCCAAGCCCACGTCTATGGCACGCAGCTCATCAATGACTGCCCCCAGGAACTGTGGGAGAAGCTCGACCCCGCCGCCATCAAGGAGGAGATGGGGGCCATCATGATCAAGCTCAACGGACCCCGCTACTGGATGTTGGACGGCTTGGGCTCAAAGGCCGAGCCCATTGAGCCGGTCATGAAGGAGTTCGGGGGCATCATGATGCGCCGTATCGCCGTGTTGGACCTTGGGAGCGAGCCTGGAGCCGCTCCATACTTTGCCCGCCACGTCGACCGGGGGGCCGTGTTTTTCTTTGACGCCGGAAAGCGGATCTTCGAACTGCTCAACCCCGAGGGTGAGCCCTTCATCATGCAGGCCCGCTGCGTGGGTGTCGATCCGATGATGACCGAAGACGCACTCCTAACGCTGGGCGAGCGCCTGGCTCTCCCTGAGGACTGGACCTTTCGCACCCGCATTCTTGAAGAGGAGTTGGTCATTGACACCTCCGATCATCTCGCCACGGTGCTGCAAGACGAATTCGAAAACACCTACACCCTGCCGTATTGACCACCTCTGTCCTCTGCGGTGGTGGCGCCCCTTGGACCATTGTGACCACCGAAGGGGCCAACATGGCGACGGACCTGACGACTGCCAGACCCGAGACGCTGAGGCAATGATTCCAATGGTGGCCCTCTATCGAATACTGCGGGGAGCGAGCCAACCCTCAGGTAGGCAGAAGATTTTCTCGCTGATGGATGTGTGTTCGTGAGCGGCACGGCTCCTGACACAATGAAGCATGTTTCTTGCCACCACCGTGCCGACGGTTGACCTTGCCGGTTCAGGGACTCTCTTCAAGCGCCTAGAGGAGATTGGCTACGACTCGGCGTTCTCGTTCGAGTCGTCGCATGACCCTTTCTTGCCGCTGGCGCTGGCCTCCCAGGCGACGAGCACAGTGGGGCTCGGAACGGCGGTGGCGATCGGATTCGCCAGAAACCCGATGGTTCTCGCCAATGTTGCCTACGACCTCCAAGTCCTCAGCCGAGGTCGCTTCACCTTGGGAATCGGCTCCCAAGTCCGCCCCCATATCGAGAACCGGTTCAGTGAGGAGTGGTCACACCCGGCCGCCCGCATGCGTGAAATGGTCCTGGCGATCCGCTCCATTTGGGCGCGGTGGGAGGGGTTGGCCGATCTCCGTTTTGAGGGAACGTTCTATCGGCACACCCTCATGACCCCAGCATTCGATCCCGGCCCGAACCCGTTTGGTCCTCCGCCTGTCTTCATCGGGGGATTCGGACCCCTGATGATTGAGGTCGCCGGCGAAGTAGCGGACGGCCTCATTGTGCATCCCTTTACGACACGCCGATCGCTCCAAGAGATCGTGCTCCCCTCCTTGGAG
>JBAXAR010000144.1:0-4839 GCA_037142475.1 Actinomycetes bacterium | reverse complement strand
ATCGTCTCGGTCTCCGCCGTCACGAGCGCCGCATCGAAGGTCGGCCACAGCTGCTCGTGCACATGGGCTCCGTGGCGGCGCTCATAAAGTTCAGCCGGCATGTGTGGCGCCATGGGTGCCAGGAGCAAGAGGAGTGCGTCAATGGCCTCATCGAGGACGTCTTGTGATGCTCCGCCCTCGGTCTTGACGTAGCGGGTGAGGAGGTTCACCAGCTCCATGAGTTGAGCCACAGCGGTGTTGTAGCTCCAGCGCTCCATGTCTTCGGAGACCTTCTTGATGGTCCGATGCGTGGCGCGACGGACCTCAGCGTCCTCGGTCGTCGATGCTTCGCCGGGCCGGCACTGGTGGTCGGCGGTCGCAAGACGCCAAAGGCGGTCGAGAAACCTCCCACATCCGTCGATGACTTGGTCGGTCTGCTCCGTCCAATCGAAGTCGTCGGCGGGAGGTCCAACGAAGAGATGGAACAGTCGCAGGCCATCGGCACCGACCGTCTCGTAGTACTTCGTCGGGGCGACCAGGTTGCCCTTCGATTTCGACATTTTCGAGCCATCCATGCGGATCATGCCCTGTGTGAAGAGTCGAGTGAACGGTTCACGGCCTACCCCGGGTGCGAGACCGACGTCGATAATGGCCTTGGTGAAGAAGCGGGCGTAGAGCAAGTGCAAGATGGCGTGCTCGATGCCACCGATGTACTGATCCACCGGCATCCACCGGGCTGCCGCCTCTGGCGAGAACGGAGCCTCGTCGTCGAAAGGATCACAGAACCGGAGGAAGTACCAGCTCGAGTCCACAAAGGTGTCCATGGTGTCGGTCTCACGCCGTGCCGGTTGCTGACAGGTCGGACAGGCCACGTTCACGAAACCCTCATGGGACGCCAATGGCGACTTCCCCGAAGGAGTGAACTCAACGTCGTCGGGCGCAAGCACCGGGAGGTCGGCAGCGGGAACTGGCACCACGCCGCACGATTCGCAGTGAATGACCGGGATCGGGCAGCCCCAGAAGCGTTGGCGCGAAACCAGCCAGTCGCGAAGTCGATAGTTGACAGTCCCTTGACCCTTGCCCTCGGTCCCCAGCCACTCGATGGCCTGGCGCTTGGCTTCGACTACCTCGAGACCATCGAGGAACCCACTATTGACCTTGAGGCCATCGCCGCTATAGGCACCAACGTGGTCCTCAGGAAGCCCATCGCGAGGCTCCGTCGTGCGCACAATCGGTAGGCCGTGGGCCGTGGCAAAGGCAAAGTCACGCTCATCCTCAGCCGGTACGGCCATGATGGCCCCCGTGCCGTAGCCCATGAGGACGTAATCAGCGATGTAGAGCGGCACCGGCGCATTGGTAAACGGGTTGATGACGTGCGCCCCGGTGAAGGCGCCACGCTTCTCGAGGGAGCCGCCCTCCGACGACGTCCGCTCGATGTCCGTCTCTCCCGCCACCTTGGCCCGAAGCTCATCGACCGAAGCGCGCTGTGCGGGCGTAGTGACAACCTCAACCATGGGGTGTTCCGGTGCCAGTACGGCATAGGTCATTCCAAAGCTCGTGTCCGGCCGGGTCGTGAACACCGTGATGGCCAGATCGGGTCGACCGTCGACCACAAGATCCATCTCGGCGCCCTCAGAGCGCCCGATCCAGTTGCGCTGCATGGTCTTGACGCGCTCGGGCCACTCGAGTCCATCGAGTCCCTCAAGAAGCTCATCTGCGTAGTCCGTGATCTTGAAGAACCACTGCTCCAAGTCGCGCTTTTCGACGAGGTCGCCCGACCGGTCGCAGGTCCCATCAGTCAGAACCTGCTCGTTGGCCAACACCGTCGAGCAACCTGGGCACCAGTTGACTGGCGCCTGCTTGCGATAGACCAATCCCGCTTCGAAAAGCTTCAGAAAGATCGTCTGCGTCCAGCGCATGTAGCGCGGGTCGTGACTTCGGACTTCGCGCCGCCAATCGTAGACAGCACCGAGCTGACGCACCGACGCTCGCAATTCCTCGATGCGGGCGTCAGTAAAGACTCGCGGGTGCATACCGGTCTTGATCGCCGCGTTCTCCGCCGGGAGTCCAAAGGAGTCGAACCCGAACGGTGAGAGCACCGCATGCCCCTTCATCGTCTGGAATCGCGTCACTAGGTCGCCAAAGGTGTAGTTCCTCACGTGGCCTTGATGAGCCGATCCCGACGGGTATGGATACATGCACAAGGCGTAGAACTTCGGCCGAGGGTCATCGTTGTCGACCTCGTAGAGCCCTGATTCAGCCCAGTGCTTCTGCCACTTCGTCTCGATTTCGGTGACTGAATATGCCCTCGCCATACCCTGATGCTACGTGGCCGAGATCAAGGTCTCTCACACAAGGCTGGCCCGAGCTTTCGCTACACGTATCGAAGCGCTGATATGGTGAGCACTCCTTCGGGGGTATAGCTCAGTTGGTAGAGCGCTTGACTGGCAGTCAAGAGGTCAGGGGTTCGAATCCCCTTACCTCCACCAAAGGGGACTCCAGACGAACAACTGGTTCTTCGTAGCTCTTTAGAGGATTGCACCCTCCTGGGACCTGACGATGTTCAGAGCACGCTTCTGATATCCGGGGCTGCTCGGGCTCGTTGGACCTCAACTTGCGGAAGCTCTTCCCGGGCTTGAGGTGTGAGGTCCCTGAGCCCTGGAAGCCCCGACTCGCCGCTGGTGACTATCAGACCGTTCTCGTTTCCGAAGAGCCAGAGTGGTTGCTTGAATGGGCACGACGCGAGATCGATCTCTACATTCAGCCAACGACCCCCCTACTTCAGGTACTTCCTCACGACCGGCATGTCGGCGAAAAGATCGTGGAATGCGAACTCCCAAATCGGCGCCATCCGCGTCCGGAACGTTTCAAGGCTGATGAGGCCGTCCTGGTCACCGAACTTCTTGATGTACACCGATGCCTGGCTCGACGGCATGCCCCAGCCAAGGAGCAGTGTCTCGATTTCGAGCTGATCGAGAGACCCGTTTCCTTCGAAGTCAAGGTGGTCGAACACAAGTTGTGCCTTGTCGGCACCAGCAGCGAGCGACATTTCGAGTTCGACCTCGTCGGCCACCCTCTGCATCCGGTCTTCCAGCCACAGCGTTGAGTGAAACGTCTCAAAATCAATCACGCCATTTACGGCATTGTGCTCAATGAACGACCGGACGAACTGCGGCGACGCACCCCAGGATTCCATGAGGGGCTCGACTTCTTCGATCCGAAGAACACCAGCGTTGTGTACATCAAGATGATCGAACACATCTCGTGCTTGATGGACGGTCGACACATGGTTTGAAGTCCCAACTTCGTCCTGAATCCAGATCTGGCGCATTTCATTACCAATCAAGGAATTCCGCTCGTGCTCGATGTAGAGAGCCTCGAGCTCACCGGGGTGCGGGCGCACGATGACAAGAACCGCCATGAGGTAGACCATCGGCAGCGCCGCTACGAGAAGAGGGCCGATCTCGCCGAACACAAGCGGCGTGAGGACAAAACCCGCAACCGCAACTGATGCGGTGTACGCGACCCTTCGCAATTCCTTGGACAACGTGAGCAAGCTGAAAAACAAGCGCGTCATTGCGTACGTTTGCAGCGCGATCCACGTCCGCTCCAACCAGAGAATATTGCCTCCCGTCATCAGGAGGCGAATGCCACAATAAAAATGAAGTGCCACGATTCCGTAGTACATCGGAATCATAATTCCGCGCATACCGAAGGCACCGCGCGTCTGATTGAACGCTGTTGGCGCGTGAAAAAACACACAGCAAATTCCCACGCCTATCGCTGCCCAGCGATACCCTGCCACGTAGGCCACGATGCCGAGGGCAGTTTCGGCTACCCCGCTGATCGCATGAACTCGAATAGAGATTCTCTCTCCGACCAAGAGCAAAAATTTGGGGTGTGGTGGTCGAGTCGAGTGGTAAAAAATAATGTACGAATTCATAAAAATGCACAGCACTCCGACGAGCAAAAAAGTCGCACTCGTGTTCCGAATTGTTGAAGACCAACCCGAAGCATTCACGACGTCGGTCAAGAACCACGTCGTCAAAATCGAACCAAGGAAAACAACAATCCCAGCAGCAAAATATGCGGGTCCTTCTCCCGGGAGGCTCCGCCCCTTCGTCTCGTCCGGACTCTGTGGCACTTTGACGCCCCCCGCCGATTTCTTGTCACCGGTCCACCAAAAATTTGGTGATTTCCGCGACGCGCTGAGGCTAACCCACAATCCCCTTTTCTGCCTTGGCTGCCAGTCTCGCCCGTCGGAGGGACTTACCTTGAAGCGAGTGGTCGCGAGGGGGCCAATCGAGAACCCAGGAGCGGAGAAGCGAACGTCCGATCAGGGTCTCGTGGCCCACTAGGCCAAGTGGTATCGAGTCAGGAATCGATTCGCTGCCATGACCAGTGCTCGCACCTCAAATGCGGAGCGACCAATGTGAGCGGAGCACAGATCCCTCATGAGAAATCGGACGGATTGATTGAACATGGGCGCCGCTTGAATCCGCATCCGCCGTGTGACCCCAGCCTGAACGCGACATTCCCGGAACTCCGGAACGCTCCCTGAGCAGCTGAAGCACTCCACGACGTGCGGTGTCATACTGCTCGCGGCGCCCTCGACATGGGGGTCGTCTCTGGTCAAAGGGGGATTTGTGGGGCACAAGCCAACCACTGTCATGGACCGGCTGGGAGCCCTATGGGGCCTCTTGACCATCAATGAAAAGGACTTCACGGCCTACATGCGTTCCTATGGTGCGCTCTTTGTTGATTCGCCCGAGAACACCAAGGCTGACTACGACCTCGGGGCTCGAATCCAGGGCTATCCCCAGGGGAGCAGTAACGAACTCACCGAGCTCTACAAAGTGA
>JBAXAR010000143.1:0-4850 GCA_037142475.1 Actinomycetes bacterium | reverse complement strand
GGCCTCTTCGGTCACTCGCACTGCAGTCTCCGAGGCAAACCACTTTGACATCGAGCCCTCGCCGTTCTCGAACGGAACGCCAGTGGCGCCCATCCACGCAGCGCGCCACACGAGGAGGCGAGCGGCGTCGATCTGGGTCTTCATGTTGGCCAGCTTGAAGGCAATGGCCTGGTTCTCGATGATCGCTCGACCGAACTGCTTGCGCTCCTTGGCGTAGTCGAGGGAGTACTCAAACGCAGCCCGAGCAATACCGAGTGCCTGGGCGCCAACCGACGGCCGAGTGGCCTCGAAGGTCTTCATGGCTGCCTGGCCGCCGGACTTCTTGCCCTCACGAGCACGAGCCAGCTTCTCGTCAAGCTTGTCCTTGCCGCCGAGCAGCAACGACCCGGGGATCCGGCAGTCGTCGAGGACGACCTCTGCGGTGTGGCTGGCGCGAATACCCATCTTCTCGAACTTCTGGCCCATCGAGATGCCCTTGGTGCCTTCGGGGATGATGAAGCTCGCCTGGCCACGACCACGGAGCTCAGGCTCCACCGACGCCACAATGACGTGGGTGTGGGCGATCCCACCATTGGTGATCCAGGTCTTGGTTCCGTTCAGGACCCACTCGTCAGTGGCTTCGTCGTAGACGGCACGCGTCTTGAGCGAGGACACGTCTGAGCCAGCATCGGGCTCAGAGACGCCAAAGGCGGCGAGCTTGATGTCGTCCGGAGTGCCGAAGCACTGCGGGATCCATTCCATGGCCTGCTCGGGGGTTCCGTTGGCCATGATGCCGGCGACGGCCAGCGTCGTTCCCATGAGGGCAAGGCAGATACCAGCGTCGCCCCACGAGAGCTCTTCAAGGGCAATGACCATCTTGAGGCCCTGCGGGTCAGAGAACGCGTCGGCCATGAAGTCCATGGAGTACAGGCCAATGTTGGCCGCCTCCTGGATGATCGGCCATGGCGTCTCCTCGCGCTCGTCCCATTCGTGGGCGGCGGGGCGCATCACGTTCTCAGCAAAGTCGTGCACCCAACTCTGCACGGTCTTCTGATCGTCGCTGAGCTCCATTGAGAACTCCGCCATGTTCACCTCCAAGGTTGGCCCGCGCTTCGAGCGCCAGCTGTGGTCCGATTTTTCAAGAGGCCCGAAAACCTCTTGTTACCGAATAGTAACCACGCCGAGCGATGTTCTGCCGCACTCACGATCACAGGGCCGTTGCGCAGCGATTTCTGACCAGATCAGCGGCGCAATGCCGTCCCCTCAGGAGTGTCCTCAACGACCCACCCTGCGGCCTGAAGCTCGTCTCGAAGCGCGTCTGAGCGAGCGAAATCCTTCGCCGCTCGTGCTTCATCGCGCTGCGCCGCTAGGGCGAGCGTGGCCTCGTCGATCTCGGCCCCTCCATCAGCGACCCTGAGGCCCA
This sequence comes from Actinomycetes bacterium, assembly GCA_037142475.1. Classification (GTDB taxonomy): domain Bacteria; phylum Actinomycetota; class Acidimicrobiia; order Acidimicrobiales; family RAAP-2; genus CAIUMH01. Next base: position 3,448 of record JBAXAR010000143.1, on the reverse strand, counting down.
TCGCCCCCGCCAGCGCCACCACGGTGGCTCCCAGTTCCTGGGCGCGGGCAGCGTCTCCTCCGTCGAGGGCTGTGTTGGCCTCCCCGATCAGTTCGAAGACCAGGCCGAGCGCCTGAGGAGTCTGAAGGTCGTCGTCCATCAGTTCGGTAAACCGCTGGAGCGACTGGTCATCGAGGTCTGTTCGACCCGAGAGGACCACGGGCTCAGTCGGAGCGGACAGATTAAGACGCCGAGCGAGTCCATCGAGTCGAGCGAGGCCACGCTCAGCGTCGGCGATCGTCTCGGTGGTCACCTCGATCGGGACTCGGTAGTGGGAGCGAAGCACCAGCATCCGATATGCCCGGCCGTCGGACTTGGCCAGCAAGTCCGTCAGTGAGGTGAAGTTCCCCAGCGACTTGCTCATCTTTTCTCCACCCACCATCACCCAGCCGTTGTGGGCCCAGTGCTGAGCAAACGGCCGACCGAGTGCGATGGCTTGGGCGCGCTCGTTCTCATGATGAGGAAATTTGAGATCCAGGCCACCCCCATGAAGGTCGAAGCCATCCCCGAGCAGGGCCAGCGACATCACCACACATTCGGTGTGCCACCCAGGCCGTCCGGCTCCGAAGGGCGCAGGCCACGTCGGCTCACCCGGCTTCGCTGCCTTCCACAAGGCGAAATCAAGGGGAGAGCGTTTGGACTCGTCAGCCTCGATCCGAGCACCCGTACGGAGCGACTCGAGTGGCTGGCCGGCCAGCAGCCCGTAGCCGGGAACCTTCGCCGTCTCGAGATAGACCCCGTCGGGCGTTCCATAGGCGACGCCGTCGGCGATGAGCTCGGAGATCGTTGCCACCATGGAGTCGACAAAGGCCGTGGCATGGGGAATCTCATCGGGACGAAGTACGTCAAGCGCATCCATCGCTTCCCACCAACGTGCTTCGAACTCGGCGGCCACCTCGGCTTCGGTTCGACCCTCACGGACCGCCTTGTTGATGATGTTGTCGTCGATGTCGGTGATGTTCGAGACATAGGTCACCTCGAGGCCGGAGGCGATCAGATAACGGCGCAGGACATCGAAGACCAACGTGAACCGACCATGGCCGAGGTGGGGCAGGTCGTAGACGGTTGGACCGCAGACGTACATCGACACCTTCCCCGGATCCCGGAGCTCGAGGCGCCTGACCTGGCCGGTTGCGGTGTCGTGCAGGTTGAGCATGGCTCTAGGCTATTGCGACCATGCCCACCCCTTCTCAGCCACTCGAACCGACGGCCCGCAGTATCCCCGAGAAGCCCTCCCTCGAGGGCCTCGAAGAGCGATGGGCAGACCGCTGGGCCGATGAGCAGACCTACGCCTTTGATGCCTCACGGCCACGCTCCGAGGTGTTTTCGATCGACACCCCACCTCCCACCGTCTCGGGGTCGCTGCACATCGGTCACGTCTTTAGCTACACCCACACCGACGCCATCGCTCGCTATCAACGCATGACCGGCAAGTCCGTCTTCTATCCCATGGGTTGGGACGACAATGGCCTGCCCACCGAACGACGAGTCGAGAACTACTTCGGCGTGCGTTGTGACCCGTCGCTCCCCTACGACCCTGCCTTCCAACCTCCGGCTGAACCTGGCAAGGAACGAATCTCGATCTCACGGCCGAACTTCGTCGAGCTCTGCCTCGAACTCACGACACGAGACGAAGAGGTCTTCAAGGCCCTCTGGCACTCGCTGGGGTTGAGTGTGGACTGGAACTACGAATACGCCACGATCGGCCAGGGCGCCCAGCGGGCCTCGCAGCGGGCGTTCCTGCGTCAACTGACCCGAGGCGAGGTCTACCAAGCCGAGGCACCGACCCTCTGGGACGTCGACTTCAGAACCGCCGTCAGCCAAGCGGAGCTCGAAGACCGTGAGCGCCCTGGGGCGTATCACCGTCTCGCGTTCCCGAGAAATGACGGCGGCGGTGTCGTCGAAATCGAAACCACCAGACCCGAATTGCTCGCTGCCTGCGTGGCCCTGGTCGCCCATCCTGATGACGAGCGATACCAGCCGCTCTTTGGCACCACAGTGTCCACCCCCCTCTTCGGGGTCGACGTCCCCGTCGTTGCCCACGAGTTGGCCGAGCCGACCAAGGGATCCGGGATCGCCATGGTCTGTACCTTCGGAGACACCACCGACGTGATCTGGTGGCGAGAGCTCGATCTCCCCACCCGCACCCTCATCTCCCGCGAGGGTCGCTTCCTCAATGCACCATTCGGTGACACGGGGTGGGAGTGCCGCGACCCAGAGGCTGCTCGTGTCGCCTACGCCGAGATTGAGGGCAAGAACGTCAAGGCGGCGCAGACCCGGATGGTTGAGCTCCTTGTCGAGGCCGGGGCACTCATCGGCGAGCCACGACCCATCACGCACCCTGTGAAGTTCTTTGAGAAGGGCGACCGACCGCTCGAGATCGTCACCTCCCGCCAGTGGTTTGTCTCGACCCAGACGATGCGAGAGACCCTGCTGCGACGTGGCGAGGAGTTGGTGTGGCACCCGGACTACATGTCGCATCGCCTGCGGACCTGGGTCGAGGGTCTCAATGCTGACTGGAACATCTCGCGCCAGCGTTTCTTTGGGGTCCCGTTCCCGGTCTGGTATCGAGTGAACAGCGATGGTTCGGTCAATCACCGCTCGCCGCTCGTCCCCACAGAGGACCGACTTCCCGTCGACCCCTCGACCGACCGCCCCGATGGCTTCGACGAAGCTCAGCGTGGTGTTCCCGGTGGCTTCGTGGGCGATCCCGACGTCATGGACACATGGGCCACGAGCTCACTGACCCCCCAGATTGCCGGACGCTGGGAAGACGACCCCGATCTCTTCAGCCGTATCTTCCCGATGGATGTCCGGCCTCAGGCCCACGAAATCATTCGGACCTGGCTGTTCACCACGGTGGTGCGATCAGAGCTCGAGTTCGGCTGTCTGCCCTGGCGTCACGCCACGATCTCCGGCTGGGTCCTCGACCCTGACCGCAAGAAGATGTCGAAGTCCAAGGGCAATGTCGTGACCCCGATGCCCCTCATCGAGACGCACGGTGCCGATGCGCTGCGCTACTGGGCCGCCTGTGGGCGCCCAGGAACCGACACGGCAGTCGATGAGGGACAGATGAAGGTCGGTCGTCGTCTGGCCATCAAGATCCTGAACGCTTCACGGTTCGCCCTCGGGCGCCTTGACGACAATCCCGTTCCTCCCCTCAGCGAGGTCAGCGAGCCCATCGACGTCGACCTCATCGGTCAGTTAGCTGACCTGGTCGCAGACGCCACCAAGGCGTTTGACGAATTCGACTACGCCAGGGCCCTCGAGCGGACCGAGGCGTTCTTCTGGCGCTTCTGCGACGATTACGTCGAGCTCGTCAAAACTCGGGCCTACGGAGATCCCAGCGACCCTCGGACCGCCTCCGCACAGGCGGCTCTGAGCAACACACTGAGCGTTCTGCTCGGAC
>JBAXAR010000142.1:0-4865 GCA_037142475.1 Actinomycetes bacterium | reverse complement strand
GCCGTGCTCAGCGCGATGGCCACTGCCGGGCCGATCACCGCGTTCTCGGCCAGCCAGGATGACGACACACCGTTCGCACTTCTCTTCCGCCTCGGCGTCCTGCCGATGTTTCTCTTCTCGGGAGTGTTCTATCCGATCGATCGGTTACCTCGTTGGGCCCAGCTGCTTGCCGATTGCTCGCCGCTCACCCATGGGGTGCACCTGGTTCGATCGCTGACGCTCGATCGATCCCTCGCCATTGGCTGCCTGTTTGATGTCGCCTATCTCGGGCTCTGGGTGACCGCTGGCATCTGGATGACGATGAGGATTTTCACGAAGAAGCTCGTTCAGTGAGCTCCGCAATGGGATCCTTACCGACGCGCCTTCTGTTTCCAGGTGGAGGAGGGCGGGGCCGCCTCCTCGTCGAGGCCAACTTCCGGCGCTACATGCGCCACTGGCTGCTCTTGGTGACCGGATTCGCTGAGCCACTGCTTTTCTTGCTCTCGATTGGTATCGGACTTGGCGGCTTAATTGGGGGCATCAAGGTGGGCGGCGAGACCATTGCGTACGCCGCCTTCGTCGCCCCTGGCTTGTTGGCGACCTCGGCGATGAACGGGGCGATGATCGATTCTGTCTTCAACGTCTATTTCAAGCTCAACATCACTCATAGCTACAACGCGATTCTTGCCACGCCCCTCAGCACGGTTGACGTGGCACTCGGGGAGATCGGGTGGGCGGTGGTTCGCGGCACGCTCTATTCGTCGATGTTCATCGCAGTGATGGTCGCCCTTGGCGACGTGCGCTCGTGGATGGTCATCGCCTGCCTCCCTGCATGCATGCTGCTGAGCGGTTCCTTGGCAGCCATCGGCATGGCCGCCACAACGTTTATGCGCACGTGGCAGGACTTCGACCTGGTCACCTTGGTACAGATGCCGATGTTCCTCTTCGCCGGCGTCTTCTTCCCGGTGAGCGCCTATCCACCGTGGCTGCACCTCATCGTGGTGGCGACGCCCCTCTATCAGGGGGTCGCACTGTGCCGAGGTCTTTCACTCGGCCACCTCGAGGTGTCAATGCTGGCGAATATCGCCTACCTCGTCGTGCTCGGAGCGATCGGCCTGCGCATCACGACGCGTCGACTCGCTCGCCTCCTGGCACCCTGACCGGTCATGCATCGCGGCCAGAATTCAAAAATCCTTTCTTAGCGATTCCTTACTGCGCTCTGGCCTCACTCTTTGAGAGGCCCGTCACGATGGTGGTTGTCGACGGCGATGAGCGCCGATGATGATCGCACCACGGAGGATTCACAAGATGAAGAACCACACAAACACCATCCGACGACTCGGGGCGACCTCGGCGCTTGGACTCGGTCTCGTCATCGGCGGCGTCGGGATCGCCGCCGCTGCAACGTCAGGATCCACGCACCGCTCGGAGACAGCACCGTCCGGCAAGAATCACGGACCTCATGGCCCGAGGATGGGTCACGAGGGAGGCACAGGAACGGTGACAGCCATGAGCCCTGCATCGCTCACGATTCAGAAGATTGACGGTACGTCAGTCACCTTCGCTCTCGACGGCTCCACCGTCTTTAAGAAAGGACACTCTGCAGCTGCGGCGTCGGATGTGACGGTGGGATCGAAGGTGTCGGTGGTCCCAACGACCAAGGGATCGACCACGGCAGCTGCGGTGATCATCGACGTGCCACACCTCGTCGGCAAGGTCACGGCAGTCGATGGATCCACCATCACCCTCGCTGACAGTGATGGTTTCTGGCGCACCGTGTCAGTCGACGGGTCAACCACCTATTCCAAGGCCGGTGCATCAGCATCCGCCTCGGATGTCACTGTCGGCCAGGTCATTGGCGTGGAGGGATCGGTTGACGCCAATCACACAACGCTTGATGCCAGTTCGGTCTCGATTGGCCTTCCGGCTCGTGGGACCCTCGGCGGCCCCGGCGGCCCTGGTGGCCCCGGTTTCCCGGAGCGCCACGGTGACGGAATGCATCACGACGGGAACTAGTCCGTCAGGTCTTCGGTCGGCCCGTCCTCGGTTCTGCTCCTCTCGGAGGCGGGTCGACCGAACCACACAGGCTTGCTCGGTGGGGAATCGCCCTCTTTTCTCCCATTGCGGCGTCTGGGGTGCTAGGAATATCGCAGTGCCCGCTAAAGGTGCAGGGCTGTACAGGGGGGGAAACCATGTCTCAGGAGTTCGATCGCAGGTCATTTCTTGCTCGCAGCGCGGTAACGGCGTCCGGAGTCGTCGCCGCTTCGAGCGCCGCTGATGTCATCCTCGAAGACGTCGCTGGTGCAGTACAGACCAATGGCAGAGGCCTCAATGGAGTCACCACCGCCAAGCCAAAGCGTGGTGGAAAGCTCACCATCGGCGTCGACGCCGAGGAGCAGGGCTTCAACCCAAGCACAGGTCGCTTTGACACCGTCGGCTTCATGTACGCACGGACCGTCTTTGACCCGCTCATGATTATTGACGCCAAGGGAGACGCACAGCCCTACCTCGCAGAGTCGATGAAGGCCAACAGCGACTACACCAAGTGGACGGTGACCTTGCGTCCCAACCTTAAGTTCCACGATGGAACCCCCTGCGATGGAGCCGCACTGCTTCTCAACATCGACAAGTGCGTCAGCAGCCCGTTGACCGGCATCGCTCTGAAGCCGCTCATCGACAGCTGGAAGCAAGTCGGGCCGCTTGCGGTCGAAATCACGATGAAGAACCCCTGGGTGACGTTCCCGGTGACGATGGCCGAGCAGCAGATTTGCTTCGTGGCTGCCCCGTCGATGCTCAACGCCCCCAACGGTGGTACCGATCATCCGATTGGAACGGGCCCGTTCATCTTTAAAGAGTGGATCCCCAACGACCACTTCACCGCTACGGCGAACCCGAACTACTGGCGTCCTGGTCTTCCCTACCTGAGCCAGATCACCTACAAGCCGATTCCTGATGAGTCAGCTCGAGCACAGGCCCTTCAGTCCGGCACTGTGGACATGATCCACACGTCCGATGCCCAGAACATGAAGAAGTTCCACGGCAACAAGCAGTGGGGTTACACCGACAACACGGGCAAGATGGTCGGCGCACCCGCGGTGAACTGCCTGATGCTCAACTGTGCCCAGGCCCCTTTCGACAACATCGAGGCCCGTCGGATCGTGGCAACCGGTGTGAGCGGAGCGGCCTACGCCAAGATCATGGACCTCGGCGTCGCTGCGCCGGCGGTCGGTATCTACCAGCCCGGATCCCCGTACTACGGCAAGACTTCGTACCCGGCCTACAACCCGACGCGAGCCAAGCAGCTCGCCACGGCCTACGCCAAGAAGCACGGAAAGCCACTGGCGTTCACCGTCAATGTGGTTGCTGCGCCTCAGAACATCCGACAGGGTTCGTACTTCCAGCAGATCATGAAGAACATTGGCGTCAAGGTGACGGTCAAGACGCTGCAGCAGAATGACCTGATCAACAATGCCCTCTTCGGCACCTACCAGGCCACAGAGTGGAGCCAGTTCGGTGGCATGAGCCCCGACCTGAACTACGTCTGGTTCTCAACGGAGACGGCGAACAAGACAGGCCTGTCGATCAACATGGCGCGGAACATCGACCCGCAGATCCAGCAGGCATTCGTCACCGGCATGGCATCGGCCAACAAGGCGACCCGAGTCAAGGCCTTCAAGAAGATCAACGAGCGCCTCGGTGCTGATATCCCGTACGTATGGACCGACCGGTCCATTTGGGCGCTGATCGCCAAGCCGAAGGTCCAGAACTGGTCGAACCCGAAGACGCCTGCGGGCAAGGCGGCCCTCGGCCAAGACCAGGGTTCATGGTGGCCGACTCAAATTTGGGTCAAGTAACGAATCCAAGGATGCTGTTGGCAATGGCGCCCCTCGAAAGAGGGGCGCCTTTGTCGTATGCGAGGCTTTGGCATGGATCCCTTCGGTCACGATTCGCAGTTCACCGCTGACGACCACTTCTTCCATCGCACCTTCCTCAGTGACGAGCGGGCCGATGACGATGCAGCGGAGATTCTCGGTCTGCTCGATCTCCCGTCCGGCGCGCGGATCCTTGATGCCGGATGTGGCGATGGCCGGATCGCTGTTCGCCTCGCCGCCGCCGGACTCGAGGTCACTGGGGTCGATCACGACGCCGCGCAACTGGATCGAGCGAGGACCGCTGCGTCGACGCGTGGGGTGGCACTTTCACTCGTGGAATCGAGTCTCGAGGCGTTCGACGGGGGGCACCACTTCGACGGTGCGATCGCATGGTTCAACACGCTGGGGTTCCTTGATGACGCGACGAATACCGCTGTCCTTCAAGGATTACGACGGAGCGTTCTCGATGGCGCCCCGTTGGTGATTGAGACCCTGAACCGAGACGCGGTGGCGCGTCATCACGCCGTGGCGCCCGAGGCAGTGGTCGTCGAGCGTGAGGGGGCGATGCAGATTGATCAATCTCGTCTCGATAGTGTCGCTGGTCGATTGGTCACGACAAGGACCGTGGTTCGTGGATCGGTGACCAGTCGTCGGATCCTCAGCCTCCGTGTCATGGCACCCTCGGAATGGGTGACCGTCTTGAAGGGTGCTGGCTTTGAGGTTGAGGACGTCAGCGGACGAACGGGCGTCCCACTCGACGTCGATGAGTGGGAGATGGTGATTACGGCACGCGCCGCCCTCTCGTGACGGGTCAACAGGGCCGGCCATCGGCGTGAGGCAGGTTGGTTAGGGCTGCTGATCGTGATACGCCACGTCGGCCACTCGGCCAGTGACGGGGAGCCAGATGCAGGCAGCGGCGGCGATGAGAGCCGCTCCGATGATGGCGGCGATGAGGAACGGCAAGGCGTGACCGACGCCGAACAGTACGCCGGCCACTGCTGCCGACAGGGCGAT
>JBAXAR010000141.1:0-5003 GCA_037142475.1 Actinomycetes bacterium | reverse complement strand
CAGGAAAGCGCGGTACCGCAGTCGACGGTGACCGTGTCGTAGGACGCCACGTAGCCCGTGATGGTATTTGATCCGGTACTTGCAGGGGCATCCCAGGAAAGCGTGACTGAATTCACTCCTCGTGCAGCCTGCAAATTCGAGACCTGGTCTGGGTTCGTGGCCACAAGGACGCTGTCAGAAGATGTCGAGGCGTCGCTGTTGCCCGCAGCATTATGCGCCGTCACGGTGAAGGTGTAGTCGTCGCCGTTCGTCAATCCGGTGATGGTGCACCCGATGGCCTCATCCCCAAACGCAACGTCACACGTAAAGCTCCCGGGCGATGACGTGATCGTGTAAGTGTCGATCGCACTACCGCCATCAGAGGTCGGAGCAGAGAAGGTCACCAGAGCCGATGCATTTCCGGCAGTTGCCACCACAGTGGTTGGGGCATTCGGCGTTGTGTAGGGGGTCACTGCGCTTGACGGTGATGATTCAGTCCCATCACCTGCTGCATTGTTGGCCGTGACCGTGAAGGTGTAGGCATCACCAGGCGTGAGGCCGCTCATCGAAATTGGGCTTGATGCCCCACTATTGGTTTGGCCGCCATTCCCTGCGTTCGTCGTGTCAGTGGCGGTGACCGTATACGAGAGAATTGTGCTTCCACCCGAAGAAGGGGCAGTGAACGCCACCGAGGCAGATGAACTCCCTGCAGTGGCGGAGACGCTCGTCGGGGCTCCGGGGGTGGTGTAGGGCGTCACAGAATTCGATGGCGATGACGCCGACCCGTTTCCCGCGAAGTTCAGGGCGGTGACGGTGAAGGAGTAACTCGTCCCGGCACTCAGGCCGGACACCTCACAGGTCGTTGTGGAACCATTTGCGGTGGTGCACGTGTAGGCCCCGGGGTCCGACGTGACGGTGTAGGAATCAATGGACCGGCCCCCGTCGAACGCTGGGGCGGTGAACGAAACTGAGGCCGACGAGGACCCCGCTGTCGCCGTCACGGAGGTTGGAGCGTCAGGGGTCGTGAACGGCACGATTGATGTCGTTGCCGACGATGGAGTCCCGTCGCCGGCTGCGTTATGGGCGGTCACCGTGAAGGTGTACGAGTCGCCATTCGTCAGCCCACTGATCACGATGGGGCTTTCGGTATCGGTACTGGTCTGTCCGCCGTCCCCAGAATTGGTCACGTCAGTGGCGGTGACCGTGTAGGAGTCGATGGTGTCGTAGCCATCAGACGAAGGAGCCCCGAACGAGACGGTTGCCGAGCCATTGCCCGGAGTCGCCAAGACGCTGGTCGGAGCCCCAGGGGTCGTATACGGAGTCACTGAGTTCGACGAATCCGACGCAGTACTTGTTCCATCGCCGTTGGTTGCCGTCACGGTGAAGCTATAGGCAGTCCCCGGCGTCAGTCCTGTGACTTCACACGTGGCCGGTGGGGCGTCACAGGAGTGGGTACCCGTCGACCACGTCACGGTGTACGAGCTAATCGTGCCGCCAGTGAAGGTCGGTGCGCTGAAAGCGACGATGGCCGACGAGGATCCAGCAGTTGCGGTGCCGATAGTGGGTGCGTCCGGGACATCCGCAAATGCCACTCCCACGCCGCTCGTGAGAGTGGTGGCCGCCATGATGCCTGCAGCGATGAACCCTCGGACAGCGACGGTCTTGCCTCGCCTGTCAAATTTCTTCATCAATGAATCCCCTCGGAACTCGCCCCCGTCGGGAGCTCCCCATGCATTCTGAGCCTTGCAGGGATCCTAGAGGGTGCGGAGCATGATTCAAGGTCGTTTCCATTCTTCCTCGACCCATCTCGTTTCTGGTCGCATCGGCCCACGTGCGCTTTTCTCCCGAGTGCGCCTACGATTTGGCCATGAGCATTGAGCGACCTTTGATCGATCCGCCCGAGGGCGATGCCCCTGCTGACCTTCTCACCGACGACCTCGTCGTCGGTGATGGCCAGGAAGCCACAGCCGGGAGCACAGTAATCGTCCATTACGTCGGTGTTGCCTGGTCCACCGGTGAGGAGTTTGATGCCTCCTGGAACCGCGGTGACACCTTCGCATTTGGCTTAGGCCAGGGCCAAGTCATCAGCGGATGGGACCAGGGCGTCGTGGGTATGAAGGTTGGTGGGCGCCGTCGCCTCACCATCCCGCCTCACCTCGGCTACGGAGCCCAAGGCGCCGGAGGGGTCATCAAGAGCAACGAGACGCTGATCTTTGTCGTCGACCTTCTCGAGGTTCGCTGAGGATCCATGCGATTGCTGGCCGCACCGGACAAGTTCCGGGGCACCATTGACGCCACGTCTGCGGCAGCGAGCATCTGCCGAGCGGCAGCAACGTGCGGCTGGGAGGTCAGATCTCTGCCATTGAGTGACGGCGGGGAAGGATTCGGGGCGATTCTGGCGGGCCATCTCGGCGCCGCCCCGTTGCACGTCGAGACCGTGGGACCCCTCGGCGAGGCCATCACCGCATCGTTCTTTCTGGCGCAGGATCGCTCGCTTGCCATCATCGAAATGGCAGAGGCCGCAGGACGCGCCTGTCTCCCCCGCCCAACCGGCGATCAGCCGCTCGACGCCTCAACCGCCGGTGTCGGGCATCTCATCACCGCCGCGGTGCGCTCTGGAGTGGCCACGGTCATCGTCGGTTGCGGAGGATCAGCGAGCACCGACGGCGGACTCGGTGCGATCGAGGTCATCGAAGCAGCTGGGGGTCTCGGAAGCGTCGAACTCATCGTCGCCACTGACGTGACGACCCACTTCGTCGACGCCGCCCGAGAATTCGGCCCCCAGAAGGGGGCGAATTCGGCACAGGTCGCCCTACTTGAGGAGCGACTCCGCCAACTCGTCGAGCTCTATGACCTTCGCTTTGGCGCTGCGATCGCCGACCTCGAACGCTCCGGGGCGGCTGGAGGGCTCGCCGGAGGGCTCGCTGCGCTGGGGGGACGGCTGGTCTCAGGGTTCGACCTCGTCGCGGAGGCTGCCGATCTCGACACGGCACTCGAAGATGCTGATCTGGTGGTCACCGGCGAAGGCCACTTCGATCTCTCGTCCATCGAGGGGAAAGTGATCGGAGGACTCCTTCAACGCGCGCCTGCGGAAACTGAGATCCTCATCGTCGCCGGGTCCCTCGATCCTGAGGCACTCGATCGAGCGAGACACCAAAGCAACAGCATCGTGACAGGACTCTCGATGGTCGAAACCGTTGGCGAAGACCGCGCCATGGCCGAACCGAGACGGGTTCTCGAGGATCTCACCACCCAATTCCTTGCTCGCCGCTGAGGGAAACTGGAACGTGTTCTTGCCTCTTTGACCCTGAGCGGTAATGCTCTGCGAACCGGGTTCGATGGCGCGCCACGTCGTGTCGCCCCTCAGATCGGCATTCGCTCACAAGTAACGATGAAGGAGAAGATCATGGGACTGCTCGACGGCAAGGTGGCAATCGTTACCGGCGCAGGACGGGGAATCGGCCGAGAAGAGGCACTGCTGCTCGCCAGCGAGGGAGCCAAGGTCATCGTGAACGACGTTGGTGCGTCGCTCCAGGGTGAAGGTGGCGACGTCCACCCCGCCCAAGAGGTCGTGGACCTCATCGTGGCTGACGGTGGCGAAGCCGCCGTCAATGGCGACGACATTTCCACCTGGGAGGGTGGCAAGGGTGTCATCGACCAAGCGATCGAGACCTACGGCGACATCAACATCCTCGTCAATAACGCGGGAATCCTGCGCGACAAAATGTCGTTCAACATGAACGAGACCGACTGGGACGACGTGATCCGGGTCCACCTCAAGGGCCACTTCGCCACCGCCCAGCACGCCGCCGTCTACTGGCGCTCCAAGGCCAAGGCTGGCGACGACGTCTACGGACGCATCATCAACACCAGTTCTGAAGCTGGCCTCTTCGGCAACGCCGGCCAGGCGAACTACTCAACGGCCAAGGCTGGCATCGTCGGCCTCACCTGGACGTTGGCTCGTGAGCTCGGTCGCTTCGGGGTGACCGTCAATGCCATCGCCCCTCGTGCGCGCACCAGGATGACCGAGAACGTCTTCGGCGAGATGGCCAAGACTGATGACGGCTTCGACAAGTTCGATCCCCGGAACATCGCCAACCTGATCGGATTCTTGGCGTCACCCGAGGCCGCAGACGTCACCGGCCAATGCTTCGTCGTCTTCGGAGGAGACATCTGGGCCATGGGTGGCTTCCACCCGGTCGGCGAAGTCCACCGCGACAGTGCGTGGACCCCCGCCGAACTCGGCGCCGCCAAGGGAGAGCTCTTCAAGGGCATCTCCTCGGGCGTCCCCCCGTTCAGCTTCTTCTAGTCAACCCGGCCTTCGGCCGGCTCCGACACATGCCCCTGTGCGTCATCGCCAGGGGCATGTGTCGCGTTCCGAGGCCTGCGCAACACTCGGTGATAGCTCTCGATGCTTTCTCCCCTGGGCTGCGAAGATGACGAGATCTGGGTAAAGCCATTGTGGAGCAGGACTCGTGCGCTCGGCGTCGATCTCGGCTCCTCACCAGGCCCTCTGTCCACCTCTGCCCATACTTCTCGTACGCCAAGCTCGAGAAGCGCCTCGAGGAGCGCACCCACCGCAGCGGTGGCGAACCCACACCGGCGGGCTGAGGGGGCAATCGAATAGCTGATGTGGGCCGGGACTCGCCGCGCTGGCGAGGCCAACAGTCCGCAGAACCCGATCGCCTCATCACCGCGTTCGATCGCCCACGTCGGCGCCCCTGCTTGGGCGACTGCGAGAGCAAGGCGGTCGTCGTCGCTCAGCATTCCCGCAGTCCATCTCCGTCCCACTGCTGGGCCTTGTTCCCAACCGTCGACTCCTCGACCGCTCGGCACCAAGCGAAGCAGCGAGATACTCACAGCGGATCAGCGTCGAGCAAAAGCCTCTCAAGGTCGCCGATCCGCTCGGTCGAGCGATCGATCAGCATTTCAAGGCGCTCGGCCGGATCGCTGCATTCGAGGAGGTGCTGCGAGTCCAAAAGTCCAAGGGGCGCCATCGTGCATGCCGTCCACGTGGCGAGGGT
>JBAXAR010000140.1:0-5005 GCA_037142475.1 Actinomycetes bacterium | reverse complement strand
GCAGGAGATGGAGTTGTCCGCCCGGGTGGCCGATGGATTTCGATGACGCCCCGCTTACGGTCGGAGAGCTCTGAGATTGCGCTGTCGAACGTCGCTCCCGGATTGATCCAGCCGCCTGTTCCACGAGTTCATCATGGTTCACCGCCCCCGTAGCGATGACCACGGTGCGATCGGATCCGTACGTGGCGTCGTGAAACGATCGAACCGTGGGGGCGTCGAGCGAGCGGAGGGTCTCGACCGTCCCGAGGACGTCTCGACCAAGCGGATGATCCCCATAACAGGCACCATCAAAGGCAATCTGCGCCAGATCAATCGCTTCATCATCGCGAGCAAGCATCTCGTCGAGCACCACATCGCGCTCGGCGTCAATCACCTCTTCCGCCAGAAGCGGTTCCGTCACGACCGCCCCGAGCAAGGCAATGGCTGCAGCCTGCTCGTCGGGAAGCGTCCGGACATAGGCGGTCATGGCCTCTTTGTCGGTCACCGCATTCGACTCTCCGCCCATCCGATCCAGGAGATCGGCCAGCCGTGTGGAGTCGTAGCTCACGGCGCCTCTGAAGAGCAGGTGCTCAAGGAGGTGCGCTGCCCCTTGATTCGAAGTGTCCTCGTAGCGGGACCCCGCCCCTACCATGACCCCGAGCGCGACCGAGCGGGCGCCCGGGATCACCTCAGTGATCACGCGGCACCCGCTCGGGAGCTGTTCGGTGCGGATCAGACTTCGATCCGCCGATGGCGTCAACGGCGCCGAGAGCGGTTCCTCGGACGACGGTCGCCACCGTCGCTTGCCGCCGGTGCCCCGGGGCCGAGGTCGCCGAGGTCGGCGGCCAACTCAGCTTCGAAGGCGTCCTCGAATGAGGCAGCGGCTGGCGTCGCCTCGCTCGTTGACGGCGCCGGGGCGTCGTTGCTGCGACGGTCATCGTCATCAGAGGACCGTGATGGGGCCTCTGCGACAGGCGTCACGTCACCGGCGAGTGACAGCGAGACTTTGCCCTGAGGGTCGATATCGTCAACCCGAACCTCAATCGCCTGGCCGAGGTCAAGCACGTCCTCGACCTGCCCAACGCGCTTTCCACCGGCGAGGGCAGAGAGCTTCGAGATGTGCAGAAGGCCGTCACGACCCGGGAGGATGTTGACGAAGGCACCAAATTTGGTGATGTTGACAACCTTGCCCGGGTAGGTTTCGCCCACGTCCGCCGTCGGCGGGTCGAGGATCAGTGAGATTCGGCGACGAGCCTCTTCTACTGCTCGTCCGTCCACCGCTCCGATGGTGACAGTTCCGACCACGCCGTCGTCGTCAACTGCGATGTCGGCACCGGTCTCCTGCTGGAGGGTGTTGATGACCTTGCCCTTCGGACCGATGACCTCACCGATCTTGTCGATCGGGATCTCCATCGAGACGATCTTCGGAGCACTGGTGGCAACCTCGCCACGTGGCTCGGGGATGCAGCTCGTGATGGTCTCGAGGATCTGCATGCGGGCGTCCTTCGCCTGCATGAGTGCCTGAGCCAGGACATCGGCGGGAAGTCCGTCAATCTTGGTGTCGAGCTGCAGCGCCGTCACGGCGTCTGCGGACCCGGCCACCTTGAAGTCCATGTCACCGAATGCGTCTTCGGCGCCGAGGATGTCGGTGAGGGTCACGTATCGGCCATCCTCGTACACGAGGCCCATCGCAATTCCAGCCACAGGCGCCTTGATCGGGACACCGGCCGCCATGAGCGACAGGGTTGACCCACACACAGAGGCCATCGACGTCGAACCGTTCGAAGCCATGATGTCCGAGACCAGGCGGAGCGTGTACGGGAACTCGTCTTGGGTCGGCACTACGGGGAGCAGCGCGCGCTCAGCGAGCATGCCGTGACCGATCTCACGACGCTTCGGGCCCCTCATGAAACCGGTCTCACCGGTCGAGTAGGGCGGGAAGTTGTAGTGGTGCATGTAACGCTTGGTCTGGTCCGGCGTGATCGTGTCGATCAGCTGGTTCATACGGGGCATCCCCAACGTGGTCACATTGATGACCTGGGTCTCTCCACGCTGGAAGAGTGCAGACCCGTGAGCCGTCGGGAAAAGATCGATCTCAGCGCTGAGCGGACGGATATCGGCGGTGCCTCGACCGTCGATGCGAACGCCCTCTTCGACGATCCGCTGGCGCACCAGCTTCTTGGTCAGGGATCGGATGGCCCCCTTGATCTCGCCGGTGCGCTCAGGGAATCGACCCTCGAGCTCAGCGATGATCTCAGCCCCAGCTGCGTCGAGCGCAGCGTTTCGGTCGGCCTTCGTCACCTGGACGTTGGCCGCAGTCAGTCGTGCCGTGCCAACCTCGGTGACGGCGGCAAAGACGTCCTCTTGGTAGTCAGAGGCGACCGTGTACGGCATCTGGACGATTGGTCCACGCTCAGCGACGTATTGGGCCACCATCTGGCGCTGGAGAAGGATGGACTCGCGGATCCACTTCTTCGAAGCCTCAAGGCCGGCCGCAAGGACCTCCTCGTCAACCTTCGGAGCACCGGCGGCGTACATGTTGAAACTGCCCTCGGTGCCACCGGCCTCAACCATCATGATGGCGATGTCGGTGTCGTCGGTCTCGCTCAATGCTCGTCCGGCAACCACGAGCTCAAAGGTTGACTCGTCACCCTCGGAGAAGGTGGGGTGCGGAATCCACACGCCATCGGTCGTGTATGCGATCCGAACGGCGCCGATGGGGCCTTCGAACGGAATGCCAGAGATCATCAGCGCTGCAGAGGCAGCGTTAATAGCGATGATGTCGTGAGGGTTCTGCTGGTCGGCGCCGAATACGGTTCCAACGACGTGGACTTCGTTGCGGAAACCCTTGGGGAATGAGGGCCGCAATGGTCGGTCGATCAGCCGGCAGATCAAGACTGCCTGATCGGAGGCCTTGCCTTCACGGCGGAAGAAGGATCCGGGGATCTTTCCAGCGGCGTAGGTGCGCTCTTCAATGTCGACCGTGAGCGGAAAGAAATCCGCCCCGTCTCGCACGTGGCGAGCAGCCGTGGCCGTGGCCAGGACGATGGTGTCACCGATTCGGGCCTGAACGGCGCCGTCGGCGAGTTGGGCCAGCTTGCCCGTCTCAAAGGTGAGGGTGCGGTCGGTACCGCTGATCGGGCCGCTGACGCGGATGGCTTCTGCCATGGTGCTCCTATGTTTCTGTGAGGGGCAGCCCCGACTCCGGTTCCCAGTGGTCGACCACCTTGTCATCGCTCAGAAGCGAAGGTGACCGGCCACTGGCAGCCGAATGAGGGGGGTGCCCGTTGTTTGGCAGCGGACCGGTCCTCGTGACCGATGCGCCGTATGCCGAGCTAGCGGCGGATGCCGAGCTTGGCGATGATCGAGCGGTAGCGCTCGACGTCGTTGTCCTTGACGTAGTCGAGAAGGCGACGACGCTTTCCGATCAGCTTCATGAGGCCACGTCGGGTGTGATGATCGCCCTTGTGGATCTTGAGGTGTTCGGTCAGATGTGAAATCCGGTCAGTCAGCAGCGCGATCTGAACCTCGGGTGAACCCGTGTCCGTCTCGTGGAGCCGATTGTCAGAAATGATGCCAAGCTTCTCGCTCATACGTCGTCCTCGATTGCAATTGGTGGTGAGGGGAACGAACCGGTGCAGAAAGCACCTGCTCACATCGCTTGCGCTCCAAAGTAGGGCCCAATGCGTGCGCCCTCATAGTAGCAGGCGGAGCGATTCTCGGACGATCGCGGCCCTAGGACCCTGGTGCTTGGCTCCCGTGGGCCTCGCACATGCGGCGAGCGGCCTCTACGTCTCGCTGCATTTGCTCGATGAGAGCATCAACGCTGTCAAAACGAACTTCGTCCCGGATGCGAGTCAGAAATGAGACTCGTGCACTTCTCCCGTAGAGGTCACCGTCAAAATCAATGAGGTGGGCTTCGATCAATGGGTCGGAACTTTCATAGAACGTTGGTCGCCGACCCACCGAGATAGCCACAGGCATGGCCCCAAGCTCATCATCTCGATACCAACCGGCGTAAATACCCACCCCAGGGATCGCCATCACCGGATCAACGTGGACATTGGCTGTTGGGCAACCCAACTCCGGACCTCCCCGGCCATCCCCATGGAGCACTGGGCCCCGCAGTTCATGGACTCGACCAAGAAGGACCGCCGCCTCTGCCACCTTCCCTTCGGCGAGGTGCCGCCGGATTCTGGTCGAAGAAACCGGCTCTCCCCCGTTGGTATCGAGGACCACTCCGACGACGTCAAATCCGTGCACAACACCTTGGGCGCGAAGCAGGGCCACATCCCCCCGCCTCTTGGCCCCGAAGCGGAAGTCCTCTCCAACGACAACCCGGGAAGCACCTAACTGCTCGACCAGCACTGACGAGATGAATGCCTCGGGTTCTTCGGCGGCCCTCGCTGCATCGAATGAAATGACGGCAGTGACGTCGACGCCTACCTCCTCGAGCAATTCAAGACGTTGGTCGAGATCACACAGAAGTCGAGGGGCGTTCTCGGGTCGCACCACGAACGCCGGATGCTGATCAAAGGTGGCCACCACGGCTTGACGGCCGCTGGAGCGGGCCTGGTCAATGACTTGACGGAGGGTGTGGCGATGGCCGAGGTGTACCCCGTCGTACACACCGATACTGACCACTGAGGAGCCTGGTGCCAGTTTCTCGCTGCCTGGTTTCAACACAATCATCGCCCTCGAAACCTAGACGGTCCCCAACGGGTCAGCGATCGTTCAGGGACTGGCGAGCACCACCGCTGGCACGAGCCGGTCTGGCTCGGTCCCGTCGTAGACAGCTAGGAGGACGCCATCGCCATCAATCAAGGCGAACGGCCCTAGACCGCTGGTGGGGAGTCCGCCCCGATCGAGGGCCATGCCTCTTCTGATCCGATCAACAGCTTCTCCGTCAACCTCCACCTGTTCAAGATGCCGCAACGCCTGTGCCGGGGTGAGCAGGGTCTCATCGATTCCGCCCGATCCTGCTCCCTCGCCAAGCACAACAGTGAGCTCGTCAATGGTCCTGGCG
>JBAXAR010000139.1:0-5033 GCA_037142475.1 Actinomycetes bacterium | reverse complement strand
GATAGGCGTAGATGCTTTTGGGGAGCATCGATGAAATCGGATTTTTGCCGGCAGCGATACGCCACCGCAGCACATGGACCATCACCCTGATCACCCCGGGGCCGACCGTGAGGATGACGAGGACCACCATGGCTTCGGTCGATTTTGGGAGAGAGCTGGGGATGAAGTATCGAACCATGCCGATTGACGTCAGTCCCACCGCCACGTTGAGATCCTCGTGCTGGGTTCTCGACTTCGCAGGCGCCGGAGGCCCCCAGAACCTCGGGACTCGTGGGATGGGGATGGCGTGATAGCCCACGCTGTAGCGGTGCTGGCCTTGGAGGGTCTCGCCAAGCCCCTGTCGCCACCCAAGCACTATTGCGCTGAATATCGTGTACCAGAGCAACCCCATGGCCATGAGCTGCTGCGTCGCCATCGATCGCATTGGCCAGAACAGAGCCACCGTCATGGCGAGTGGGATCGGATAGATGTACCGCCGTCGCATCAATGACCAACGTAACGATGGCCTGTGACGACTCCTCGGTGACCCGATCAGGCCAGATCAGTGGTCGGTCGGGGATTGAGTATCGTTTGCTTTCAACCCCACGATCTGGACGCTCGGTGGATTCCGACGCAACCATGGCGTGGCCGGTCTCGGGCCGCCACGTCTGAGAGGAACTGACGATGACCGATGTGATCACCATGCAGGCCACCGATGAGGAGATCATCGCCGAGCTTCGGGTCTGGCTCGAGGAGAACTGGGACCCGGAGATCACCGTCGGCGAGTGGTGGGAGCGTCTTGGCCTTGCTGGCTGGGCGGCACCGTCGCTGCCCACCACGGCCTTCGGTCGAGGTGTGGCCCGCAGCGTGTCGGTCAAGATCGCTCAGGAGATCGCCCAGTTCGGCGCCCTCTCTGCCCCCAATGGCCTCGGTCTGCTTCTTGCTGCTCCGACCATTGCGGACCACGGGACGACCGAGCAGATCGACACGATGGTCCGAGCCATCGTCACCGGCCAGCGGTCATGGTGCCAGCTGTTCAGTGAGCCCGGTGCCGGCTCGGACCTCGCTGGTCTGACCACCAGAGCCGAGCTCGATGGTGACGAGTGGGTCATCAACGGACAGAAGGTCTGGACCTCGCTTGGCCAGAGCGCCGATGTCGGGATGCTGATCGCTCGAACTGATCCTGACGCACCGAAGCACAAAGGCATCTCGTATTTCGCCATCGACATGCATCAGGACGGCGTCGAGGTTCGGCCCCTGACAGAGATGACCGGTCATGCCATGTTCAACGAGACGTTCCTCACCGATGCCAGGGTCCCGGCGGCGGCGATGATCGGCGAGAAGGGCAATGGCTGGGCCGTGGCGAACTCCACGTTGGCCCATGAGCGCTCGGGTCTCGGCTCGGGTGGAGGCTCCGCCGGATCGCCGACTGCGATCCCGGGCACCGTGGCCGGGAACCTCTCGAAGCGGGTCGGCGACTTTGTCGAGGCTGTCGATCGCACGGCGTCGCCGAGCGCTCCCGCGGCGGGGGAGCCGGCACCAAGGAAGCGGCGTGACCGGATCTTCGAGATCCTCTTGGGTCTTGCACAAGGAAATGGAAAGGCCACCAATGGGGTGGTCCGCCAAGACCTGGTGCGCCTCTTCATCCTTGGGGAACTCGGACGCTTCAACGCTGAGCGGAGCAAGGCGGTGCGCGCCAGCGGAGGCGATATCGCCGGGATGGCCAACATCTCAAAGCTCTCGCAGTCGAACATCGTCCGGCTCCAGCGTGATCTCGGTCTCGGCATCGTCGGCCCGGCGGGGATGCTCCACGCCTACGAGGCCAGCGACAACGCGGCCATTGTCAAGGCCGCGGCCAACCCATTCCTGCCGGCGGTGACGATGACGGCTCTGTACGCGCAGGCCCCGCCGATCTACGGTGGCACCGACCAAATCCAGCGCAACATCATCTCTGAGCGGGCCCTGGGGCTTCCGAAGGAGCCTGGGTCGAACAACGCCGTTCCCTTCTCGCAACTTCCAAAGAACGGCTGATCAGCAGCGAACCTGAATCGGGCCGGCAGGACCGGACCACGTGAACGTGTGCTGTTGCATCTGTTGTCCACCCGGGCAGGGTGAGGCTGGCTTCGCCTAGAACAGGAATCCGCCCAGCTGAAGAGCGCAGATCGATGCCAGGATCATGCCGCCGACCTTGCGTCGGGTGCTGTCAGGCATGTCTTCGCCGTCGAAGCTGCCGAGCCACGTGTGGACGACACCGACCACCGTGATACCGATCAGCAAGTAGGCGATGCGGATCAGCTCGTCCTCGACGTAGAGCGCAATGATGCTCTCGAGGGCGACGGCCAAGAGCGAGATGAAAAGAATCTTCCCCACATTGCGAGGAATCAGTCGGTAGAGCCATGGAGGCAGTGAGCTCGTCGGGATGAGATCCACCACCACGAGGTCGAGGGCGAAGAAGACCAAGAGGGGGACCGCCAGCCACATCGGGCCGAGGAACTTGACGAACAGCAACATGATCAGCGCCACCTCAATGAAGTGAGAGGCGACGCCGAAGGCCTTCTTGCGCTCAGGAGACTCGGAAGGATGCACGATGACGAGATCGTGGGGGAAGACATGGCTGGCGAGGAACGTGAGCCAATAACGGATGAAGAAGACAACTCCGACCGCCAGCCCGATATGCATGGACTGTTCTGCGGCAGCCTCGCCCGAGATGATGGTGACGGGCAGGACGTTGGTGAGGCTTGCCGCCAGGTAGCCACCGAGGGCGGGGCCGATCAGCATGTCGCCGGCTCGCCTCCACCATTGGTGGACCCCTTCGGGACTGGGCCGGGTGAATGTCCTGACCTTGGCAACCACTTGCGCGAGCCCGAACCACAAGGTTCCGAGCAGTAACAGCGCGATTGGACCCTCGTGCCAGTTCACGTTCCCGGTGAACAGGGCGATGGTGAACATCACGAGCAGAGCGAGAAGCCCAGCGGATCCATCAAGGGCCCCGAGGAGCATGATCGGTACAAACAGGGCTGGATCGGGGGCTGCGAGAGTCTGGTGAACATTGGACGACGCCGCCACACCGAGAATGATCCCTGCCGCAGGCAAGACCAGCGACGCAGGTCCAACCATGGCTCTCAGGTAGGCCGAGTCGCCCGCCACGCCTGAGAGCATCGGTGAATAGGCACCAAGCGATGCCGGGAATCGCTGGCTGAAGCGGTCGAACCATGGGACCCGCCATCCAAGGAAGGAACTTGGTGGCAGGAGTGTCTCATCGCCGTCGGCCTCTGTGCGGCGCCGGTAGCGAGAGGACGCCATGATCGATCCGGCAACCGTCAGGCCGACGATCGCTGCTGCTCCTCGGGCAGCATCGGCGGCGTGGGCAATTCGGGCGACTCGGCCGACGCTTGCCACACGGGCCGTTCTTGCTGCCGTCGAGGCTCGAACAGCCGGAGCCACGTTCTGGACGTCTTGGGCCTTGGCACTCTCCTCGCCAGCTGTCTGGTGGACGGGTGTTCGATCGCTCATCGCGATCGTTCCGAAGGAGAGAAGGAGAGCGAAGAGTACGAGTACCAAGGCCACGCCACGGCCGTGGGACCCTTCGCCATGGCTCGCTGTCGTGCCCTGTGTCTCCGTTGGATCGATAGGTGTGGCCGTCGACACGAAATGCTCCACTCGTTCGAAAATACGTTCTGGACTGTTCCCCGTGCAGTGTACGCGCAAGGAAAGTACGTTTCCCCTTCTTGTGATCAGATACCCCCGCCGTCAGATCGATCACCGGCCCGCCCGCCATGTCCTTGGTTGATGGGGGATGTTCTGGCCTCTTGGCCCAGAATCGTGCCGAGGACACAGCATCGTGCCAACCATGCCTGGTCGTGATCCCGGTGTGCGCTCTCAGCGGGTGGACGTGGGTTCTCTCACGGGCAGACCCGAAGCTCGATACATCGCATCGATGACCGCCATGGTGTTGATCGAGTCCCTCGGCGTGGTGGGGAATGCAGTGCCCGACATCACGGCGTCTCGGAACGCCTCCATCTGAAAGATGTAGGTGGGCGTGCGCTCAAAGTGCTCGACCCGGCTCGAGCGGCCATGGGTGACCTTCATCCGGTTATAGAACTGCGGTCCGAGAGGATTGAAGAGTGACAGCGACCCCTCTGAACCGTGAACTCGTCCGCTGAGCCGAAACAACATCGACGACAGCAGCGAGCACTCGAGAGTCCCCGAGACGCCGGATTCCGTTTGGAGCGTGGCTGACATCGCCCGATCCATCCCCGTCGAGATGGTCTTGGCGGTGGCGGAGGTGACGACGGGCTCCGCTCCGGCGAGGACTCGCCAGAGGTTGACGGCGTAGCAGCCGATGTCCATCGAGGCCCCACCGGCGAGATTGAGCTGGTAGCGGATGTCGTGGCGCATCGGCAGCGGGATGCACATCGCGGTCTCGACCCGCTCAATGGTCCCAAGCTCACCGCTGGTGAGGATCTCGACGGTGCGTTGCATCATGGGGTGGTAGCGGTAGTGGAAGGCCTCCATGACGACCTTGTCCTGGGCCTCGATGGCTTCGGTGACGGCGGTGGCCTCTGCAACGTTGGCGGCGAAGGGTTTCTCACACAGCACGTGCTTGCCCGCGGCAATGGCCTGGAGCGTCCAATAACCATGGAGGCCGTTGGGGAGCGGGTTGTAGACGGCATCGATGTCGGGATCGTCGATTAACTGTTGGTAGCTGTCGAGGACCCTGCCGATGGAATGTTTCGAGGCGAAGGCCTCGGCCCGCTTCGAATCACGAGCAGCGACGGCGACCACCTCGACCCCGTCGACAGCGCGGGCAGGCCGAAGACAGGCAGCGGGTGCGATACGGGCTGCGCCCAGGATTCCGATTCTCACCGTCATGGGCATCTCAGTCTCATGGATACAGCGTATCGAGAAGGCCTCGATCTGCCGAGGCCCTCGAGGCATGACCCTCGAAGGGCCGCGGCGGCACCGGGGTGCATCATGCGTAGCGTGTGGGCCATGGCCGCCCCCGATACCTTTCCAACGCTGCGTGGTCGGAACCTTCTTGGCCAGGACGTCAC
>JBAXAR010000138.1:0-5040 GCA_037142475.1 Actinomycetes bacterium | reverse complement strand
GCGTGACGAAGTTCTTGAGCCTGTCCAGCAGTTCGCTGCGCTCTGCGCAGAAGCCGGCTACAGCCCAGCGGGCGTGGCGCTGGCATGGGTACTTCGGAACCCGAATGTATCGTCAGCCATCGTGGGGGCCACTCGTCCCGAGCAGATCCGGGAGAACGTCAAGGCCCTCGACATAGTCCTCGAGGACGATTTCGTAGCAGCGATCGATGCAGTCTTGGAGACGCAGGTCCTGCGTGACCCGGGCTTCACCACCAGTCCGGAAACCCGCCCCTGAGATCACAGAACCCCCTGAGGCGCCGTGGGTCTCAGGAGATCTCGAAGCGGACCTTGGCTAACTGGGTCCCATGCGCCACGAGTTTGCCCGTTGCGTCCCAAATCTCGCAGACTTCGTCTACGAATCCGCCCTCGATCACCTGAACCCGCTGTCTGATCCGAACTGGTCCTGGTGCGGGCAGTGAACGCACGTAGCACGTGAGCTGGACGGTTGGAACCCAGCCCACCGACGCCAGCGGGAAGGTCGCTGGGGGAAAGCAGTCGATCAGGTACTGCAAACTAAGCGCATCAATGGGGCGTCCGTCGGCGAATTGCACCCACCCTCGGAGTTCTCCGACCCCACCCCCGGAGATCCCTCGGGTCCAATCCATGGTGGCTGGGTCCATGTGGACTTCCGTGCCGTTCATGATCGATACCGTGAAGCCTGATCCGGTGTCCGCGGGAATACGGATGCAGGATTCAACCGGAGCAAGACCAACGGGATCGATCACGTCGTAGAGCCGAGGTGATCCCCCCTCAAGCGATGCGAAGGTCATCATTGCCTCAGTCATCGGAATCCCTCCCTGGAGCAGGGTGGCCCGAACCTGCGTCGCCCCTCGACCCTGGCGCAGGATCGTGACGTCGACCAGAGCGTTCGTCGGGTCAGGAGCACCGAAAAATGTTGTTGATGCGGCGACACAGTCGCGGTGCTCGACGCCGCTGTTGGCAATCTCGGCCGCCGCCGCTCGCGCCAAAACCGCTGCAAGATAGCCACCGTTGGGCTTGTCCCCCACGGTCCACGCCGGGCTCAGTTCAACGCTATGTGCACCGTGCTCGTTGACTCTGACACCGGTCGTGGCCTCATCGAAGGCCCACGCCTGCTCCTTGCTCACGAATCGGCGAACCGATTCGTGAATCGCATCAGCGCTCGGGTTGAGAAGCTGCGGTGCTCCTCGAACACCCGCGTATAGCCAGTGCGTGCGATCTTCCACTCGCCGTCGACCTTGGCGTAGCGGTCGGTGTAGAACGCCGTCCCGCAGATCTCGAGGTCCGCATCGGGGATAAGCACTCGATCCTCCAAGTACCAGACGCCTTCGGCCTCGTCCGCAGCCACCAGTGTCAGCTCAGGGTGGTGTCCGTGGTGCTCGGAGATGATCGCTCCGCTGCCGAGCGATTCCTTCAGAAACGTCACGATGGCCTCCCGACCCGAGAACGAGAGTTTTCCGTCGTCGTAGGCCGCCTCGCAATCCTCAGTGAGTAATGCGCCCAGGGCGTCGAACTCTTTGAGATCGAGATGCCGGAAGTAGCGGTATTTAAGGTCCTGAAGTTCCTGTCGGTCCTCGATGTTCATCGGTCCCCTCCTGATCGAGCCTTGAGTGTAGTGATCGAGAGGCCACAGGTCCCCCGGGTAGTGTTCTTCTACTGCGCGTTAGCGCTTCTTCCACCCTCCGACTCAAGGAAATGAACGACGATGCGCCAGATTTCCCACTGGATCAATGGCACCTCGGTGCCCTCGACAACCGAGCGCTGGGGTGACGTATTCGATCCTGCCGCCGGCGAGGTCCAAGCCAAGGTCCCTTTCGCCTCACTCGAAGAGATTGAGTTGGCGGTCAGTTCTGCCCGACGGGCAGCGTCAGCCTGGGGCCAATCGTCGCTTTCGGTCCGCACCGAGGTGATGTTCGGTTTTCGCCACCTCGTGAACGCCCAGAGGGATGAGCTCGCCCACATCATCACCTCTGAGCATGGCAAGGTCCACGGGGATGCGCTGGGAGAAATCTCTCGAGGCCTCGAGAACATTGAATTCGCTTGCGGGCTCGGCACTCATCTCAAGGGGGGATTTTCTACTCAGGTCTCGTCCGGTGTCGACGTCCACTCCCTCCGCCAGCCCGTTGGCGTGGTGACCGGGATCACCCCGTTCAATTTCCCAGTCATGGTGCCTCTGTGGATGACGGCCAACGCACTCGCCTGTGGCAATGCGATGATCCTGAAGCCCTCCGAGAAAGACCCTTCGTCGGCGCTCTTCCTCGCCGACCTTCTGCGCCAATCGGGACTCCCCGATGGCGTCTTCACGGTCCTCCATGGTGACAGCGATACCGTGGGATCGCTCCTCGAGCATCCCGGAATCGATGCGGTGAGCTTCGTCGGATCCACCCCCATTGCCGCCTCGATCTACTCCCGGGCGACTGCGAGCGGAAAGCGTGCACAAGCCCTTGGCGGAGCCAAGAACCACATGGTGGTCCTCGGCGATGCCGACATTGACGTCGCAGCGGATGCCGCCGTCTCGGCTGCCTATGGCTCAGCCGGCGAGCGCTGCATGGCGGTCTCAGTCATCGTCGCTGTCGGTGAGATCGCTGACCCCTTGGTCGAGGCCATCGCGTCCCGTCTTGGTGCGCTGGTCATTGGCCCCGGAGATGACCCCAAGAGCGAGATGGGGCCGTTGATTACCGCCCAGCATCGTGACAAGGTCGCCAGTTATGTCGAGGGCGCCGCTGGCGAAGGCGCAGTCGTGGTGGTCGACGGACGCACGACCGCCTTCGATGGCCCCTCGGCGAATGGGTTCTTCATCGGGGCGTCGCTTGTCGATCAGGTCAAGCCCGGCATGCGGGTCTATGACGACGAGATCTTTGGGCCCGTGTTGAGCGTCGTGCGCGTCGATACCTACGCCGAAGCCCGTGATCTCGTGAACGCCAACCCCTATGGCAACGGTGTGGCCATCTTCACAAGGGATGGAGGCGCTGCACGCCAATTCACCGCGGAAGTAACTTGCGGCATGGTGGGGGTCAACGTGCCGATCCCAGTGCCCGTCGCCACGTACAGCTTTGGGGGGTGGAAGGACTCACTCTTCGGTGACGCCCACATGTACGGACCGGCCGGTATCGATTTCTACACGCGGACCAAGGTCGTCACGTCACGCTGGCCTGACCCTGCGAACTCAAGCGTCGACCTCGGTTTCCCGAAGACCCGCTGACCAACAAGGAGACGAGATTCACGCCATGAGTGCAGATGCGACGAGAAGCATGATCCAGAGGATCTGCGCCTACGGGGTCCATGTTGCTGATGGAGCCATCTTGCTCGTTCGAGCCTCCTCGATCACTGAGGTAGCCGGTCGCTGGTTCCTCCCTGGTGGGGGCGTTGATTTTGGCGAGCACCCGACAGCCGCTCTCCGCCGAGAGGTAACGGAAGAGACTGGCCTGAGTGCCTCGGTCGGGGATCACCTCGGCGTCGTTTCCGACATCAGGACCAGACGCAGCGGGGTCAAGGTCCACAGCGTGCGGATGATCTTCACCCTCGGCGAAGTCGCAGGTGAACTGGTCCACGAGACCACCGGTAGCTCAGACTTGGCCCGCTACGTCCCCATTGAGGAAGCCCGGACCCTGCCTCTCGCTCACTACGTGGTGGAAGGTGCGAGGTTCATCGGCCTCGACCTCGCACCCGCGAGTACTCACTCGGTGAAGTAAGTCACCCGAAGATCCCGTTTCAGGATCTTGCCAGAGGGGTTCCGAGGAAGTCGATCGGCGCTAAAGGCCACGCGGCTGGGGATCTTGAAAGCAGCGAGTTGGCCCGAGAGGAACTCCCGCAAACTCTCGGCCGTCATGTCCGCCCCAGCCTTCGGGTGGATGACGCAGGCCACCTCTTCGCCGAGGCGTTCGTGAGGCACGCCAAAAACGGCTGCTTCGTAGACCCCGGGGTGCTCATAGATCGCACTCTCCACTTCAGCGGAGTAGACGTTCTCCCCTGCCCGCAGGACCATATCCTTGGCCCGGTCTTCGATGTAAAGGAAACCGTCAGCGTCGATACGTCCCAAGTCACCAGAGGCGAGCCAACCATCCACAATGGTCTCCGCCGTGGCTTCGGGCTTGTTCCAGTAACCACGAATGAGATTCGGACCCTTCATCCAGATCTCACCGTGCTCGCCAACGCCAAGAACCGATCCGTCCTTACCGCGGATCTCGACGTCCATGATCGAGGTGGTCGCCCGGCCGGTCGACGTCGGGTGATCGACGTAATCGTCGCCATTGTTGTTGGGACCGAAGGCATTGGTCTCCGTCATGCCGTAGCCGATGTTTGGCCGCCCGCGAGAGAAGCCTTCCTCGACGCGAGCGACCAGCTTCGCTGGGGCCGGAGCGCCACCACCGCCGACGCTGGCAAGCGATGACGTGTCGTACTTCGAAAAATTGGGGCTCTCAAGCATGTCCCAACTCTGCGTTGGGACGCCGACGAAGGTCGTCACCTTCTCGGCCTCAATCAAGCGGAGCGCCTCATCGGGGTCCCATCGATACATCATGACGAGCTTGAACTTCATACCGAAGCACGAGAGCATCACCGGCACACAGCCTGTGACGTGAAAGAGCGGAACGATCAGGATGAAGCACGGGGCATAGCCGTCGCCGCTGCCAAAGACGTCCTCGCCAGCCTTTCGAGCAGTGCCAATGGTGGTGTTGGCCCAGAAAGCCAAGAGGCCCTGGAGAACGGCTCGGTGTGTCGAGACAGCGCCCTTTGGGAATCCCGTCGTTCCCGAGGTATAGAGGATCGTGGCGTCATCGTCGGGGGTCACCGCAACGAAAGGAAGGGGCTGGCCGAGTTCGACGACGTCTCCATATGAGTCGACCCCATCAGGAAGAGGGGCGATGGCGTCCGCCCGGACCATGATCCCGGCAATCCCCCGCTCTCGCATGGGTCGGTGTGCTCGTGCGATCCGCTCAGAATCAGCAATCAGGACCGAGATCCCGGAGTCCCCGAGCGCGTAGTCGATCTCGTCCTCAGTCCACCATGCGTTGAGTGAGACCG